>USGN01000199.1 GCA_900554255.1 uncultured Collinsella sp.
CAGCGAGCACGGGATAGGTCTCGTCATTGCGCAGGCGATTGAGCTGATCGATGTACTTGGAGACGGGCAGCAGAATCGTCTGCGTGCGTTCGATGGCGGTGCCGCGGCGCCACACGTACATAAGGCCAAACAGCAGCGCGGCCAGGAAGATCATGACGTAGCCGCCGTCAAAGAACATGGTGAGGCACGAAGCGAAGAAGCACAGCTCAATGGCACCAAAGAGCAGGGCGAAGACGCAGGCGCCCAGCTTGTGCTTGAGAATGCCAGCGATATAGCTCGTCAAAAGCGTGGTGGTCATAAGCATGGTCACGGTAATGGCGAGGCCGTAGGCGCTTTCCATGCGCTCGGAGTTCTGGAACAGCAGCACGATGAAGATGCAGCCGACCCACATGATGTTGTTGACGAGCGGAATGTAGAGCTGGCCCTTGGTGTCGCTGGGGTAGTGGATGCGCAGATGCGGCATGAGATTGAGACGGGTTGCCTCGGATACCAGCGAGAACGAGCCGGTAATGAGCGCCTGCGAGGCGATGATGGCCGCTACGGCCGAAAGCACGATGGCAAAGGGGCGCAGGGGCTCGGGAAGCATCATATAGAACGGGTTAACAATATCCATCGCGAGCATCTGGGGGTTGGAGTTGTTGGCGAGCAGCCAAGCGCCCTGACCCAGATAGTTAAGGATGAGGGCCGCCTTTACGAACGGCCAGGATGCGTAAATGTTAGCCTTGCCCACGTGACCCATGTCCGAATAGAGCGCCTCGGCGCCGGTCGTCGACAGGAAGACGAAGCCGAGCACCATGATGCCCGAGTGGTTGATGGGCGAGAACAGGAACATGATGCCGCGGATGGGGTTGAGCGCGCGTAGGATGGACAGGTTGCCGAGCATGTTGAACAGGCCGGCGCCTGCCAGGAACAGGAACCACAACGTCATGAGCGGGCCGAACAGCTTGCCGATCGACGAGGTACCGGCGCGCTGCATGGCAAATAGGCCGCAGATAATGATGATGGTAATAATGATGACGTTGGTTTGCCCGTCACCCAATAGCGCGTGGCCCCACTCGATAGTGCGCAGGCCCTCAATGGCCGTGGTAACCGTGACGGCGGGGGTGAGGATGCCGTCGGCGAGCAGCGCCGCGCCGCCGATCATGGCAGGTAGGATCAGCCATGGTGCCACTTTTCGCACCAGGCTAAACAGGGCGAAGATGCCGCCTTCGTTGTGGTTGTCGGCCTTCATGGCGATTACCACGTACTTGACCGTGGTCACGAGCGTCATGGTCCAGATGACGAGCGAAAGCGCGCCCAGGATCATGTCCTCGCTGACGGTACCGATGCCGCCGTTGTTGGCGACGATTGATTTCATGGTGTACATGGGGCTCGTGCCGATGTCGCCATAGACGACGCCGAGCGTTACAAGCAGCATGCCAGCGGAGAGGGGGATGGCTCCGTGCCCGCCTTGACCACGCTGGTCTTGGGGGCTTGCCTCCAGTTTGTTGTGTGCCACGTGGACTCCCTTAGACATCCGGTTATCTGTCTAGGACAGATAATCTTTATGCCGTCTTTATACATACAAGAGCAGTTTGGCACATCAGGTTATTTTAGACAATAATCCCCAGCTGAGGATTATTTATGTATGCAGGTAGCATTTCAAAGCAGGGGCTTTTAAGCACGTACTGTCTGGGCGATGCCAGCCTTGGCGTTTGCGCGTTTGCCGGCGAGTTCGCAAAAAATCGCGCCGCCGATGATAAGCGCGGCACCCATCAGGCGGACCGGTGTTATGGCTTCGCCCAAAAGGACGGCCGAGAACACGACGGCCGAAAGCGGCTCGAGGTAGCCGACGACCGCGACGGTCTGGACGGGCAGCTTGGCGACGGCACTAAAGTAGAGCAGACAACCGATGCCGGTGTTGACGACGCCGAGCATGGCGACGGCGCGCCAATCAATACTGGCGGCGACGCTGGCGGACAGGAATGAGGGAGCGCCCTGCGTGATGAGCGTGAGGACCAGCGCGGTCACAAAGGCGGCGCTCACCTGGAGCGTGGAGTTCTCGAGGCCTTCGATGTGTGGCGCACCCTTGCTAGCGATGACCATCAGCGCATAGCAAAATGCCGAGGCGATGCCGCAGACGATACCCGCAATGGGCATATTGCCGCCTAGACCTTGTGCCGCAATGAGAAAAGCACCGCAGGCGACGGCGATAAACCCGGCGATTTTGCCGCCGGTCAGTTTTTCACCAAAGATGAGTGGGGAGAGCGCCATGACAATGATGGGGCCACAGTAGTACAGTAGCGAGGATACGCCGACGCCGATCGTCTGGTAGGCACGGAACAGAAAAATCCAGCTGGCACCCAGCGCGGCTCCCGACAGAAGGAGTGCTGCGGCTTCGCGGGGACGAGATGGCGCCTGCAGTTTATGGCGTTGGGTGATGGCAAGGATAGTGACAAGCGAGAGGGCGCCCAAAAACGTGCGCAGTAGCACGATATCGGAGCTCGGCAGCGCGATGGCAGCGGCGATGATGCCGTTGGAGCCAAACAATAGCAATGCTGCTAAGTACGTAAACAGTCCGTTGTCCATGCGCTTCCGTCCCCTCTATATTCGAGCATGTTCACTATGGGTGAACTGGCAATAGAAGAAAAGCGAATATAATGCATGGATAGAATGAGAAAAACTCATGCAAAGGTGGAGGGGTGCCGTGGAAACGAATATTCAAAAGATGCAGGTGCTGCTTGAGACGGTGCGTGCCGGCAGCTTTACGCGTGCTGCAGAGCGCCTGAGCTATTCGCAGTCGGGCGTGAGCCGTATGGTGGCCGATCTTGAGGCCGATT
Organism: uncultured Collinsella sp.; assembly: GCA_900554255.1. Lineage (GTDB taxonomy): Bacteria > Actinomycetota > Coriobacteriia > Coriobacteriales > Coriobacteriaceae > Collinsella. The sequence continues at coordinate 2,820 of USGN01000199.1, forward strand.
GGGGCTTTAAGGTGCTCGACCGCAGTCGCGAGGGCGTAGTGCTTTCTGCCGACGGGCGGCAAGTTATGCCGGCGGTTGAGGCGCTCTGTGAGGAATTCACTCGCTTGCAGCGACGGGTGGATGAGATGCGCGGGCTCATGCGCGGCAAAATCTGCATCGGTACGTTTTCGAGTGTGGCGACCCACGTGCTGCCGCCGGTGATTGCGCGCTTTCGCGCCGATCATCCGGATGTCGATTACGAGCTGCTGATGGGTGATTACTCCGAGATTGAGCAATGGGTGGCGGAAGGTCGCTGCGACCTGGGCTTTATCCCGTATG
>USGN01000200.1 GCA_900554255.1 uncultured Collinsella sp.
CGGCCTCGCCGATTACTTGGAGGAGCATCCCAAGCCCGCCCGCGAGATCGTCAAGAAGGCGCAACAGGCCTGCAAGGCGCGCAACGCCGCCCGCAAGGCGCGCGAGGCGACCCGCCGCAAGAGCCTGCTCGAGACGGCGTCCCTGCCCGGTAAGCTCGCCGACTGCTCGGTGCGCGATGCCGAGCTCACCGAGCTCTTCATCGTAGAGGGCGACTCGGCAGGCGGTTCGGCCAAGGACGGCCGTCGCCGAGACATCCAGGCGATTCTGCCCCTGCGCGGCAAGATTCTGAACGTCGAACGCGTTGGTGACCATCGCGCGTTCTCGAGTGACACCATCCAGTCGCTGATTACCGCGATCGGCTGCGGCGTCACGACGAGTGCCGGCGACGGCGGCGACTTCGACATCACCAAGGCCCGCTACCACAAGATCATCATCATGACCGATGCAGACGTCGACGGCGCGCACATCCGCATCCTGCTGCTGACGTTCTTCTACAAGTACATGCGTCCGCTGATCGATGCCGGCTACGTCTATGTTGCCTGCCCGCCCATCTTTGGCATTAAGGTGCGCAACAAGATCCACTACGTGTATCCCAACGGCCGCCAGCCCGAAGACGAGATCCTGCGCGACACCATCCAGAGTCTGGGCCTGAACCCCGACGACAACGACGAGGACGGCAAGGCCAAGGACGGCAAGATCACCAAGAAGCGCAAGGGCTACACCGTCCAGCGCTACAAGGGCCTGGGCGAGATGGACCCCAAGCAGCTTGCCTCGACGACGATGGATCCCAAGACCCGCATCCTGCAGCGCGTGTCGATCGAGGATGCCGTGGTGGCAGACCGCGCCGTGCGCGAGCTGATGGGTTCCGAGGTCGGCTATCGCCGCGAGTACATTGAAAAACACGCGCATGATGCACGATTCCTTGACGCTTAAGAGGAGGTAACGTGGCAGACGATATCAACAATAACGAGGGTATGGGCGAGGCCGGCGATGCCGGCATGCCCGACGATCTGAAGCGCCTGCTTGCCCGTGCTGAGCAGGGCGAGGACGGCGATCCTGACGCCTATAACCCCGATGCCGATGATGACGAGGAAGAGGACGACGACGGTGAGCTCGAGGAGAGCTTTGGCGAAGTCGATCGTGGCGCCTCGGCCGGCGAGGATATCAACGGCGGCCAGCTCCAGATTTCGGAGTTCGGTCGTGAGATGAAGCAGTCGTTCATCGAGTACTCGATGTCGGTCATCACGGCGCGCGCCCTGCCGGACGTGCGCGACGGCTTAAAGCCGGTGCACCGCCGCATCCTGTACGCGATGAACGAGAGCGGCATCTACCCCAACCGTCCGCACAAGAAGTCAGCTTGGACGGTCGGCGAAGTTATCGGTAAGTACCATCCGCACGGTGACTCCGCGGTCTACGAGGCCATGGTTCGCCTGGCGCAGTGGTTCTCCATGCGCACGCCGCTCATCGACGGCCACGGCAACTTCGGCAACATCGACGGCGACGGCGCGGCGGCCATGCGTTACACCGAGAGCCGCCTGGCAAAGCCCGCCATGGAGCTGCTGCGTGACCTGCAGAAGGATACCGTCGACTGGCAGCCCAACTACGACGAATCACTCGCCGAGCCCGTGGCACTGCCTGCGCGCTTCCCCAACCTGCTGGTCAACGGCAGCCAGGGCATCGCCGTCGGCATGGCCACCAATATCGCCCCGCATAACCTCACCGAGGCGATCGAGGCAACCTGCTACCTGATCGATAATCCCGACGCTACTGTCGACGAGCTCATGCAGATCATGCCCGGTCCGGACTTCCCCACCGGCGCCATCATCATGGGCAGCGCCGGCATTAAGCAGAGCTACGAGACCGGCCGCGGCTCCATTACCGTGCGTGCCAAGGCACACGTGGAGTCCACCAAGACCGGCCGCAGCCGCCTGGTCTTTACCGAGATTCCCTACATGGTCAACAAGGGCACCCTGCAGGAGAAGATCGCCCAGCTTGTCAACGACAAGCGCATCGAGGGTATCTCGGATATGCGCGATGAGTCCAACCAGAAGGGCATCCGTCTGGTTATCGAGCTCAAGAAGGGCGTCATTCCGCAGGTCGTGCTCAACAACCTGTACAAGTACACCTCGTTGCAGACGACCTTTGGCGCCAACAACCTGGCGCTTGTCAACGGCGTTCCCAAATGCCTGAGCCTGCGTGAGATGCTGCAGCACTACATCGACCACCAGGTCGACGTCGTCACTCGCCGCACCCGCTTCGACCTTAAGAAGGCCCAAGCCCGCGCGCATATCCTCGAGGGTTATCTTATGGCTCTCGACCATATCGACGAGGTCATTAGCATCATCCGCTCCTCGCAGACCGACTCCGAGGCCAGCAGCCGCCTGATCGAGCGCTTTGGCTTTACGCCCGAGCAGACCACGGCCATTCTCGAGATGAAGCTGCGCCGCCTGACCGGCCTGGAGCGCGACAAGATCCAAGAAGAGTTGGACGGCCTGCGCCGCGCCATCGCCTACTACGAGGACCTGCTGGCGCATGAGGAGAAGATCCTGGGCGTCATCAAGGAAGAGATGCGCGAGATCTCCAAGAAGTTTGGCGACAAGCGCCGCACCGAGATCAGCCAGGTTGAGAAGGACCTGGATGTCGAGGACCTCATCGCCGACGACGAGATCAACTCGCTCGCCACGCCGATCATCCGCAACATCTCTCCCGACGACTTCGAAACCCCCGAGGAAGCCGAGCAGTTCGTGCAGGAATACCGCAGCGGCGAGATGCCGAAGAACCTCGAGGACGCCCTCTACGACCTCGTCAAGGCCGTCTTCGATCTCAAGCAGCTCGTCGATCCGAACAAGCCCGTCGTGCGCGAAGAACCCCGCGTAGGCCGCAACGACCCCTGCCCCTGCGGCAGCAGCAAGAAGTTCAAGCAGTGCTGCGGTAAAAAGTAAGCCTTACGTCCAGTGACTGACGAAAGGGACGATCCTGCACGGACCGTCCCTTTGCTTTTTTCGGCCAGATCTTTTTCAACCTTCCTCTCTCAGCCCGCGAGCAGCTTCGGGAGGAAGCGCGCGGGATCGAGCTTCGCGGCGAGCGATCCGGGCAGCGCCTGCACGTCGCCCGTCACGTCCGCCGCCA
>USGN01000201.1 GCA_900554255.1 uncultured Collinsella sp.
TCGGCAGCATAATCGGAAAACCATGCAGGCTGCGGCAGATGGGGCGCCGCATCGGCGTCTGCCGGCGAAAACCCAAACGATCCGCCATGCGCGGGATCGTCCGCCGCCACCCACGGCAGGGGCACACGACAGCCGTCGCGCCCCTTCTCACGCTTCGGTCCGTGCGTATTGGTCGCAGTAGGGTCTTCGAGTGCAGCCCACGGGATATCAGCCACCTCAAAAAGGCCGAGCTCCTCACCCTGATACACGTATGCCGAGCCCGGAAGCGCCAGTTCAAGCAAAAGGGCCGCCCGCGCGCGGCGCTCGCCGAGTTCACGGTCCTCGTCATAAGACAACCCGTCGCGTAAGAGCCAGTCGAGCGCAATCTGGTGGTAGCGCGTCGCCTTGATTTGCGGCAGAGCATAGCGTGTCGCCACGCGCGGCACGTCGTGGTTGGAGAGTACCCAGGTCGAGGCGGAATCGGATTCGACGGCTGCCTTCAAGCCCTTCTCGATTGCAGTGTGCATGTCATCATAAGTCCAAGTGGCCTTGGCAAACTCAAAGTTGAATGTCTGGCCAAGCTCGCTGGGACGCGCATAGAGATACTGGCGCTCGGGCAGCACCCACGCCTCGGCAACGGCACTGCGCGGCGGATTATAGCGGTCGAACACGCGGCGCCACTCGCGATAGATCTCGTGGACCTCATTGCGGTCCCACAGCGGATGGGTGCCGTCGTCAACCATGTCATCGCCCTCGGCGAGATGCCACCGGTCGAGGTCATCGCGGTCGAGATCCTTGGCGAGACCCTGCGCCACATCAATGCGAAAGCCGTCGACGCCTCGATCGCTCCAAAACGCCAGGACGTCGCAAAAGAGCGCATGAACCTCGGGGCATGACCAGTCAAAGTCCGGTTGCTCGGGCGTAAACATGTGCAGATACCACTGACCGTCCGCAACACGCGTCCATGCGGGGCCGCCAAAGTTGGCATTCCAATTGGTGGGAGGCAGCTCGCCATGCTCGCCGCGACCATCGCGGAAGATATAACGGGCGCGCTCGGGCGATCCGGGGCCGGCGGCAAGAGCGGCTTTGAACCAGGGGTGCTGGTTGGATGAATGGTTGGGCACGATGTCGACGATGACCTTGATGCCGCGCGCGTGAGCCGCAGCGATCATGTCATCGAAGTCGTCAAGCGAGCCGAGACGCGGGTCGACATCGCAGTAGTCCGCCACATCATAGCCGCCATCGACAAGAGGCGATGGGTAAAACGGGCTCAGCCAGATGGCCTCGATACCCAGTCGCTCAAGATAGTCCATCTGCTGGGTAATGCCCGCGATATCGCCCAGACCCGAACCAGTCGAATCCTTAAACGAGCGCGGGTAGATCTGATAGATCGCGGCATCGGACATCCATGAGCGCGAAGAAGACTTTTCTGTAGCCATGGGGCGTATCTCCCTTGCAACGAGGTTATGCGAGATGCCCACGATGATACGCCCAAAGCGGACATTCGCGACAAACAACGCCACAGCCACGCCCCAAAACGATCGCTCCCTCTCGGGTTCGAGCCCAGAAGATGGGTACGAAAAAGCCCGGCTACCGTAGTAGTCGGGCTGTTCTTCTTGGAGCGGACAACGGGGCTCGAACCCGCGACCCCAACCTTGGCAAGGTTGTGCTCTACCAACTGAGCCATGTCCGCTTGCGGGTTATTAATTTACGCGAGTTGTCCAAAAGACGCAAGTACTTTTTTCAAAAAACTTGTCTGCCGCATGTTCTTAGTAGCTAAACGCGCTAAAGCGATTGGCTAGGCACACGATTCCAGCGCTCCGCTAAACAGCTTCACCATCTGCACGCGCGTGCCGGCGCCGTCCGTACGACGAGCAACCTCCACGTTATCGACGAGCATACGCATAAGCTTGATACCACGGCCGCGCTCCTCAGATGCGACCGGTTCGCTCGTTTCATCGATAGAATAGCCAGCACCTCGATCAAGCACCTCAACCACAACGCGATCGCCATAGGCCTGAACCGTCAGGACGCACCCAATACCGCCTGCATGGTCATAGGCATTACCCAGCGCCTCCCCCGACGCCAATGCGACATCGTAGCGCTCGTCACGCCTCAGGGGAAGCGATTCGAGGAGCTCGGCCACACGGTGCCGATAATACGGGAGATTCTCGATGCCTCGCTGCACTTCGACGCTCTTGCTCCATCGCGGCAACTCCCCCACCGGAATGGCGGGAATCGACTCCCGCGCCGGGCCCGCGACATGAAGGATGTCGACAAGCCGGGCAATTTCCAAAAAGCGAACGACCTCATCGGAGGCGTTAACGAGCGAAAGCAGCCCCTCATGCCTCATAAGCTCTCTAGCACGTGTAAGCAAAAACGCCAAACCCGTCGAGTCGATAAAGCCCACGGTCTGGCAATTGATGACAACACGACGCACGCCCCGGTCGATCAAATTATCCAACCGTCGGCGCAGTGCGGGCACCGAGGCGATGTCGATATCGCCCGGTGGCGTCAAAACCGCTATGTCATTCCACTCATTCATACGACCATGGTTCCCCAAAAGAGCTCGCTCGATGCACACGTTTCTTCAACCGTAGGGATTTTGCCCGTCAGGCGTCGTGACCTACGATCGACCCCGTAAAAACTCAAGGGAGACCAGCGCGATGTCATCGTTCAGCGCCGACTCGGTAAAGCGGTCAAGCTCGCCCAAGACCTTGCCGCAGATTCCCGATACGCCCTCACCCGAGACAGAGAGCAAAAGGTCGCGAAGGCGCTGCTCGCCAAAAAAAGCACCCGAGCGATCACGTGCTTCGATTGTTCCATCGGTATACATAAATAGCATGTCACCAGGAGCGAATGTAAACACGCCCGTCTCGTAGACCATGCTCTCAAAGGCACCGATCACGCCCGATTGGCACCCAAGGAGCTCCACTTCTCCCCCGCAGGTCTCGCCGCCGCCAAGCGGCGTCGACGACGGCCTAATGACCATAGTGGGAGGATGTCCCGCCGAGCAATAGGTAGCGCGGCCCGCCTTAAGATCGATCTTGGCGATAAACGCCGTCACAAACGTCTCGACCCTCGAAAAGCCCATGAGCATGCTATTGAGCGAGCGTGCCATACGGGCAGGCCTCGCACCCTCC
>USGN01000202.1 GCA_900554255.1 uncultured Collinsella sp.
CGCGGGGGCGTCCGTGGAGGGCGTCACCGGCGCGGCATCGCCCTGCTCGTAGGCCTCGCCCGCGGCCGTGGCCTCGGCCAAGCGCTCGGCCTCCTGGTCCTTGAGCGCTGCCATGAGCGAGCGGATGCGGATGCGCGCGGCGCCCAGGTTGGACACCTCGTCGATCTTGAGCACGGTATAGATCTTACCGCTGGCCTCAAGGATTTCCTGCACCTGGTCGGTGGTCAGAGCGTCCAGACCGCAGCCGAAAGAGTTAAGCTGGATCAGGTCCAGGTCGTTGCGCATCGTCACAAAGCGGGCGACGGCATACAGGCGGCTGTGGTACATCCACTGGTCGACGACGCGGATCGGACGCTCGGGCTTTACCAGGTGCGCAAGCGAATCCTCGGTAAAGACCGCAAAGCCAAAGCTCGAGATAAGCTCGGGCAGGGCGTGGTTGATCTCGGGGTCGTTGTGGTAGGGGCGACCGGCGAGCACGATGCCGTGACCACCGTGGTCCTCGACCCACTTAAGGGCCTCCTCGCCCATGGTCTGGATGTCCTCATGAAAGCGCGCATCGGCCTCATAGGCGGCGTTGACGGCGGCATCGACCTCGGAGCGCGTAATCTTGGGTCCACGCACGCGACCGCGACCAGCTTGCGCATCGGCCACACGGTCGACGGCGAGCACCTGGTACAGACGGCGCTTGAGCTCGGTCTTGTCGTGATAGGGCACAAACGGGTACAGGAACTCGATGTTCTGCTCGCGGATCTCGTCGATGTTGAGCGCCAGCGCCGTGGGGTAGCTCATGACGATGGGGCAGTTGTAACAGTTGCCGGCGGTCGGATCCTCCTTGCGCTCCCAGCGCACGCACGGCATCCAGATAAAGTCGACATCGCGGTCGATAAGGTTCATCACATGGCCGTGACTCATCTTTGCCGGGTAGCACACGCTCTCGGACGGCATGGACTCGATGCCCGCCTGGTAGGTCTTCTTGCTCGACTGATCGGACAGTTGCACGCTAAAGCCCAGGCGCGTAAAGAACGCGTGCCAGAAGGGATAGTTCTCGTACATGTTGAGTGCGCGCGGGATGCCGACGGTGCCGCGCGGGGCCTCGTCGGGGCTCAACACCTCGCGGTTAAAGAGCAGCTCGTTTTTCTTTTTGAAGAGGTTGGGGGCCTCGGTCTTCTGCTTTTTGTGGCCGGCACCCTTCTCGCAGCGGTTACCGGTAATGAAGCGCCTGCCGCCGCCAAAATCGTTGACGGTGAGCTGGCAGTTGTTGGAGCAACGGCCGCAGCGGACATGCTTTTGCGTCACGGTGAGGTGCGCGATGTCTTCGGCCGAAAGGATGGTCGAAGTGCCGTCGGCGCCGGCGCGATCGCGGGCGAGCAGGGCCGCACCGTAGGCGCCCATGCAGCCGGCGATGTCGGGACGCACGGCATGAACACCGGTGAGCTGCTCAAATGCGCGCAGCGTGGCATCGGACATAAAGGTGCCGCCCTGGACGATCACCTGGCTGCCGATCTCCTTGGGGTCGCGCAGCTTAATGACCTTGAACAGGGCATTCTTGATGACGGAATAGGACAGGCCGGCCGCGATGTCGCCCACCGTGGCGCCTTCCTTTTGCGCCTGCTTGACGCGCGAGTTCATAAAGACCGTGCAGCGACTGCCCAGGTCGACCGGGGCCTTGGCATGGATGGCGGCGTCGGCGAACGCGCGCACGTCCATGTTCATAGAGACGGCGAAGCTCTCGATAAAGCTGCCGCAGCCCGACGAGCAAGCCTCGTTGAGCATGATGTGCTCGATGACGCCGTCCTTGACGCGCAGACACTTCATGTCCTGGCCGCCAATGTCCAGAATGAACTCGACGCCGGGCAGGAACGCCTTGGCGCCGCGCAGGTGCGCGACGGTCTCGATCTCGCCGGAGTCGGCCTTGAGGGCCTCGATGAGCAGCGCCTCGCCGTAGCCCGTGGTGGTCACGTGGCCGATGGTGCAGCCAGCGGGGATGTGATTGTAGAAATCGGCCATGATGACCTTGGCCGTGCCCAAGATGTCGCCGTTGTTGTTGCCGTACCAGGTGTGCAACAGCTGGCCGTCCTCGCCCACGAGCGCGGCCTTCATGGTGGTGGAGCCGGCATCGATGCCAATGAAGACGCGACCGGTGTAGCCGTCGAGTTTGCCCTTGGGGACGACTTCCTGGTCGTGGCGGGTTTTGAACTCAGCAAAATCCTCGTCGGTGGCAAAAAGCGGATCCAGACGCTCGACCTCGGCACCCTGTGTGTCACCCAGGGCATCGATGGCCTCGATGAGCTGCGGGAACGTGCTGAGCTTGTTGGACTCGTGCGCCATGGCGGCGCCGCTCGCCACAAACAGGTGAGCGTTTTGGGGCACGATACGGTGCTCCTCGTCCAGGTTGAGCGTGAGGTAGAAGCGGTGGCGCAGCTCGGAGAGGTACTGCAGCGGGCCACCCAGGAAGGCGACGTTGCCGCGGATGGGGCGACCGCATGCCAGGCCCGAGATGGTCTGGGTCACGACGGCCTGGAAGATGGAGGCAGCCACGTCCTCGGGGCGGGCGCCCTCGTTGAGCAGCGGTTGGACATCGGTCTTGGCAAAGACGCCGCAGCGGCTGGCAATGGGATAGATGGTGGTGGCATTGGCCGCGAGCTCGTTGAGGCCGCTCGCGTCGGAGTGCAGCAGGGTTGCCATCTGATCGATGAACGCGCCCGTACCGCCGGCGCAGGTGCCGTTCATGCGCTGCTCGATGCCGTTGTCGAAGTAGATGATCTTGGCGTCCTCGCCGCCCAGCTCGATGGCGACATCGGTGGTCGGAATGAGGGTCTCGACGGCACGCTTACTGGCGATGACCTCCTGGACAAACTCCAGGTCGAGCCACTGGGACAGCAGTAGGCCGCCCGAGCCGGTAATGGCGCAGGTCATCTGGGCCGTCGGCAGCACGGTCGCAGCACCCTCGAACAAGTCGCGGGCGCAGGCACGGACGTCGGTGTGGTGGCGCTGGTACTTGGCGTAGACGATCTGGTTGTCGTCGTTGAGCACGGCGAGCTTGACGGTGGTGGAGCCCACGTCGATGCCCAGGTGCAGGTTGCCGCGGGCGGC
>USGN01000203.1 GCA_900554255.1 uncultured Collinsella sp.
AGCATTCTCAGGGTTGAAGATCGCGCCTTCGGGGGCGTGGGTGGCGGTGGCGGCTAGGGGCTCAGCGGCGGTGGCGGGCTCGCTAGCGACGAACGTCTCCCCTGCCGCGTTCTTGGCATCGGCAACTGCCTCGGCAACTTTCTCGGCAGCTGCGGTCGCGGCCTTCTGCGCGGCATCCACCACGGCGGGCGCAGCCTCACGCGCGGCAGCGACCATACGGTCCTTAATGCCCTCGACGAGTTTGCTCATTGTCTCTCCTCTTAGTTGTTGGACTCGACGGCTGCGGTGGTGTCGGCCGCGTCCTCGAGCTGCAGGTTCAATAGCTTCATGCCGTATTCCGGCACGTTGATATCGATGGGTTGGCCATACAGGTCACCAGGGCGCACAAAAGCGAGCACCGTCATAATGCGCGCCATGGCCTCGGGCGATTCGGTGAGCCCACGCTCAAACCAGCGCTGAATCATGCCGACCTCGGCACTCACGACGTAGGTGACGTAGTAGTCAAAGAACGTGCCCAGCGCCAGGCCCAAAATGCCCGTCTGCGCACGCGGCACCACAGCCTCACGAGCGGTGTCGATGATCCTTTTAATGAAGGCCTGGTCGCCGCCCGGACCCAGCAGCGCACCGATTAAGTCGCGGTTGGCCGCAAGATAACGCAGCAGCTCAACCGAACCGGGTGCCGGCTCGAGCTCATCGATGTTGTGATAGAGGTCGGGCAGCTGAGCTGCGGTGATGAGCTCAATGCGCTCACGGATCTCGGCCAACAAGCCGTCCTCGATTTGATTGATAAAGTCGGGAATATCACGGTAGTGCGAATAGAACGTGCGGCGCGTAAGGCCAGCACGCTCGGTGAGCGACGCGACGTTAATGCGCGAAAGGTCGCCGCTTTCGGCAAGCTCGCTGGCAAGTGCCTGGCGAAGGGCACGCTGTGAGCGAAGGGACCGGCGATCGCATTTCTCGAGCTGGGACAAGCGTCCTCCTTGTTACTCAGTCTGTGCGCTATTGCACAGTGCGAGTATTATTGCACACCGTGTGCATCAACACGTAAAGGCAATATTTGGGATGTGACGAAGGGACAGTCCCTTTGTCACATTCAGCGACCGCCTAGGTTGTGCCAGTTGTGCCAGGCTTTTGAAGCGGCATTGCCAATTGTTCAAAATGTCATTCGTGGGTAGAATAGTGTCGACGGCAGCCCAAGTTCTGGAAAGCTGGGCAGCGCCGTTGTTTGCATTAGGGGGTCAACGCCTTAGCGGCGGCGACCCCTTCTGTTGCGCTTCGAACGCTGCTTGAGTGCCTCGGAAAGGCCGACAAGCGCCGTGAAGAACGAGACCAAAGCGGTCAGAAGTCTCACGAAATCGATCAAATCGGTCATGGGCATCACCTCCCATCGGATGGAGGGCGCTGCCCGGCACATGGAACTGCCGTCAACGATACCGATTCTATCAAAACTTAGTTATATATACGAATATATGTTCGCATGCCAAGAGTGCAGGGCCCTCGTGACAAAGGGGCTGTCCCTTTGTCACATTATTCGATGATGGTGCGGGAGTTCTGCTTATGCATGGTGGCGAGCATGTGTTTGGGAACGGCGTGGACCATGCAGCTGCCGATAGTCGCGCTCGCGGCGGCCTTGGCCGCATCACTGCCATTCTTGGTGGCATAGCTGTGGCGGAAACGCTTGAGCATGGCAATGTCGTTGCCGCCGTCTCCATAGACCGCGACCTCGTCCTCGGCAATACCGTAGTAGCCCGCCAGCCAGGCCACGCTCTCGCCCTTGTTGCACGCCACATCCGTGATCTCGAACATCACCGGATCGAACGGCGCGTTGACCACGCGGTCCGATCGCTCGGCCAAATACGCCTTAAGGTCGCGCTCCAGCTCGGGCGAGGTCACGCGGCAGTTGATCTTGCACACATCGTGGCGCAAGATGTCGCCGATCGACTGGTCGAAATACTGCTCCTCGTGATACCCGCCACGTGCACGCATACCGCGCATCACGATGCGCTTGATAGGACTGTCTTTTTTAAAGCCCGCCTGGTGCATCTCGAACGAACCGCTCGAGAACATGCCATCGGGCGTGGAGCAGTCAAAACAGATATCAGGAAACGCCTTCAGCAGCTCCTCGGTGATCTGCGGATCAATGGTCCAGGTCTTGAGCACATCGCCGTGGCTGTCGCGCACGATTGATCCATTGGAGCAGCAGGCGTCAAGCGCCAGGCCCGTAAAGCCATGCTCGCCGATCGGCAACGTCGAGCGCCCGGTCGCGGGGACCACGTGCAGACCTGCCTCGGTGAGCTCGCGAATGGCGCGGCGAATGGTTCCATCGGCCTCATGCAGGGCGTTAAGCAGGGTTCCATCTAAGTCACTCGCGAACATCTTGATCATGGGCATGCCTCTCTTTCGTCTGCCCGATATTGTAGACGAAGCAGAGCGCGCCCCATACTAGGCATCCTGACGCAGCAGGGCAATCGTATCTGTTAAGCCGCGGCACAACAGCGCACCAAAATGATTGTCACGAACGGTTCTTCAAGCGGTAAAACAAGGGTCTGTTAGACCAGAATGTTGATTTGCGCTATTTCCGCCTAGCCAAACCATAATTTCACTCTCCCCAAAGGCCTACTATCCACTTGACCCAACTTCGGACGGTACTCGCTCTGCGTGGTGGAGTACCGCGCGAAAGCTCGGGTCTTTGGCGCTCGATTATAGGCGCTATCTGAGATACGTGCGGAACCACTCCGTTATGAAGATAGGCCGCGAATACCTCATGGAATACTGGGGTTGCGAATAAGGATCGGCAAAAGTCGAGATACTTTGCCTTCTGGGTCATGTTGCTGTAGAGCTCTGCTTTTTCCGTTGGCTCGTAAGGCGCATTTCCGCCATCTTGGATTGCGTATCCTAAATAACAAGCTGAGTCGCCGTAGTATTTTCCTTGACGCTCGTCGAAGCCATAAGTTTCCGCTAAATAACCTATGCTTACTTCAATTCCGTCAGAAAGATTCGATTCCGCAAGCCGTTCGATAATATCCATTGTGCGCACGGGCGAATTTGCTTGAGGAAATGGCGCGTTTGGTTCTTGTCCTACTGCGGT
>USGN01000204.1 GCA_900554255.1 uncultured Collinsella sp.
CCGTGCTATTCAAAAGCTTATCGAGGACCCGCTGTCCGAGGAGCTTCTGGCCGGCGAGTGGGGCGAGGGCGATACCGTCCTGTGCGACGTGGCCGATGGCAAGTTTGTCTTTAGCCACGGCACGGGCGAGATCCCGGCACCGCGTCCGGCGGGCACGCTCGGTGGCGATACCGCCCCGGCGGCACCGCACACCGGCAACGCCGCGCCCGTGAGCGGCGGCGTGACCTCGGGCCCCGGCGGCATGATGCAAGCCGGCTCTGGCGCGCTGTAGGGTGTGGCGACAATTTGATCTGTGCAATCGAGGCGCTCTGGCAAGGGCGCCTCGATTTGTAGAGCTGCGAAGTTGTGACCGTTACGCTATGCGGTCCGCCGTTAGCCGATGATGCGAGGGCGCTCGGCGTTTTCGACTGGTTTATGCACGCAAAGTCTGGGAATATACAAGTCGCATGTCTTACTGTCTAACCAGTTGCGCCAAGGAGGCACCATGGACTACAAGATTACCGGCTACGAGCCCGCCCAGCTGTTCCATTTCTTTGAGGAGGTCAGCGCGATCCCCCGTGGGTCTGGCAACGAGAAGGGCATCAGCGATTTCCTGGTTGCGTTTGCCAAGGAGCGCGGCCTCGACGTGTATCAGGACGAGGTCTACAACGTCATCATTCGCAAGCCCGCATCTGCCGGCGCCGAGAATGCCCCGACCGTGATGCTGCAGGGCCACATCGATATGGTTTGCGACAAGTTGGGTTCCGTTGAGCACGACTTTGCGACCGACGGTATCGACCTGGTCGTCAAGGACGGCGTCCTCACCGCTAACGGCACCACGCTGGGCGCCGACAACGGTATCGCCGTCGCTCTGATGCTCACCGTGCTCAACGACGATTCGATTGCTCATCCGGCCCTCGAGTGCGTGTTCACCACCGACGAGGAGACTGGCCTGGTTGGCGCCGAGACGCTCGACAAGTCCCAGATTAGCGCCCGCACCATGATCAACCTCGATTCCGAGGAGGAGGGCGTGGCCACCGTCAGCTGCGCCGGCGGTGTCGTCGTTACCTACACCTGCCCGATCGTGCGCGAGCACAAGACCGGCAGCACCCTTACGCTCGAGATCTCCGGCCTGCTGGGTGGTCACTCCGGCGCCGACATCCACCTGGAGCGCGGCAACGGCAACCTCATCATGGCCCGCATCATCGACCGCCTGATGGTCGCCGGCGAGCCCGCCATCGTCAGCTTTAACGGCGGCACTAAGGACAACGCCATCAACCGTGAGTGCAAGGCTGTTCTGGTTTACGCCGACCACGCTGCCGCCGAGGCAGCGGCCGAGATCGCAAAGGGCATCATTGCCGACGTCACTGCCGAGCTCGAGGTCTTCGACCCCGGCTTTACCTGCACCGTCGAGATTGCCGACGACGCCGAGGTCGAGGCCATGGACCAGAAGTCCGCGCTTGCCCTCATCCGCGCCCTGCGTCTTGCCCCTAACGGCGTGATTCGCCGCAACGTCGCCACCGACGGCTCCGTCGAGGTTTCCTCCAACATCGGCGTGGTTGCCACCTCTGACGACCAGGTCAAGATCATGCTGTCCCCACGCTCCTCGATCACCTCGCTGCAGAACGAGTTCAAGGACCGCCTGCAGACGCTGGCCGATGTCCTGGGCTTCGACGCCAAGTTTGAGTTCGAGTATCCCGGTTGGAGCTATGCCGAGCATTCGCCGGTCCGCGACATCTTTGTCGAGAGCTATCGCGAGCTCTTTGGCTCCGAGCTGCGCATCGAGTCCATCCACGCCGGCCTTGAGTGCGGCCTGTTTGCCGAGGCCCTGCACGGCCTGGACGCCATCGCCGTGGGCCCGACGCTCTCCGATGTCCACACCCCGGACGAGAGCATGGAGCTCGCTTCTGCCGAGCGCTTCTACGAGCTGCTCATCGACGTGCTCAAGCGCCTCGCTGCGTAAAGGTTGCGCTAGCAGCAGTCCGGGCTACGTGCCGGTGGATTGCAAATGACATTATGAGAGGGGGCATCCGAGCTTTTGCGACGGGTGCCCCTCTCTTCTTTTAAGAAATGGGAAATTGTGGCCACCTAGCCCATATCCGCCCTGATGAGGTCGAGGGTTCGCTGGCAGTTTTCGCGGACGGGGCCGAGCATATGCTCTCGCAGGTCCGCCATGCCGGGCAGGTCGGCGTATTCATCCATGACCTCTTCCATGCAAATGGGCACCTCGTAGGCGAGGTCCATCATGGTCGCAAAGCAAAACTTCTCGGATAGCCCGGCATCGGTGAGTGCCGCCTCCAGCGCGGGGTCGCCCATACCGGGGTATCGGCGGATAGCGCCTGGACCGATGCGCCCCACACGATTTTCGCCGCCAACGCTCATGGCAAGGCGCGCTTTTCGCCGCATGCGTTCGTATGCCAGCCCCGATGCAACGTCATACATACGGGCCATCATAGCTGTGCTGCCGTTTCCAAGAAGCAGGGAATAGTTCTTCGCATGCGCGTCCGGTGCGCCGATGATGGCGTTAAAGAAAAGTATCTGCGTAAACAGATACAGGTTAAGTTGATGATGGCTCGTGTTGACGAGGAGTTCCTGAATGTCGCGTGCGGTCGGGCCACCGTCTGCCGTGTACTTTTGAGCGGGCATCACTCCAAGGGCCTGACAGAGGTCTTCTTGGTGTAGACGCATGATTGTTCCGTCTTTGGCTTTCACACGGTCATAGCGTTCAACAATGAGGGCGGGTTCGTCCTCAAATAAGCGATACTCAACGTTCGCCGTTGCGATACCCGCGCGCTGGGCGCTTTTCATGCAGACAAACTCATTAAGAGCTTCAAGTTTAAATCCGATAACGCCATTTTTGAAAATATGCGTCGTGGGCGAGGAACCTACGCATTCGCACCAGCGACCGTCTATGAGCGCGAGTGCGAACTTGCCCTGGTTGCCTCCAAGCGACCAACTTTCATCTAGGCCCATCCACGATGCCTCGCGGTCATCCCTGATCGACTTGAGGCGCAAGGCAATCTCGTGGTCGTCTATAGGGCGGTATTCGCCAGCGCGATGCAGGACGGCATCGGCATCTTCTTCGGCACAAAACTGCACTCCGCCC
>USGN01000205.1 GCA_900554255.1 uncultured Collinsella sp.
CTGCGATGCCGCCCGCAAGTGCGGCCGTAAGGTCGTTGTGACCAGTCGCTCCATGCTCACCAACACCCGCGTCGCGCGCGAGCTGGGCTACCTCAACATCGACGATGCCGATATCATCGATGCCTTCGATATCGATAACCTGCCCGACGACAAGATCGTCGTCATGTGCACCGGTTCGCAGGGCGAGCCGCTGTCGGCCCTTTCGCGCATGGCCAACGGCGAGCACAAGACGCTCTCCATCCACGAGGGCGATACCGTCATCCTCTCGGCAACTCCCGTTCCCGGCAACGAGAAAGCCGTTCAGCAGGTCGTCAACAGCTTGGCCAAGCTCGGCTGCGACGTGTGGGATAAGAACCGTGCTCTTGTCCACGTCTCGGGCCACGGTAGCCAGGAGGAGCTCAAGCTCCTGATGGCCATGGCCAAGCCCACCTACTTTATGCCGGTCCACGGCGAGGCCGTGCATCTGCGCGCCCATGCCCAGCTGGCCCGCAAGATGGGCATCAAGGATGATCACATCTTTATCCTCGATAACGGCGACACGCTCGAGATGCGCGGTGGTATCGTCAAGCGTGGTACGCCCGTCGAGTCCGGCGTCGTCTACGTCGACGGCCTGCGTATCGGCGATACCGACCCCATCGTCCTGCGCGATCGCCAGAAGCTCGCCAATGACGGTATGGTTACCGCTGTTGCCATCGTCTCGCTCAAGCACAAGAAGATCGAGGCCATCGAGTTCTCGGGCCGCGGCGTCTCGTTTGCCATCGACGACCAGTTCTCCGAGGATGCCTCCGCGTCTATTATGAAGACGATTGAGAAGGGCAAGTTCAGCTTTACGAGCAGCGGTTCCGATGCCATTCGCAAGGCCGTGCGCGACTCGCTCTCTAACTTTATCTGGAGTCGTACGCGCACTCGTCCGATGATCATCCCGGTCGTCATGGAGGTTTAGTTTGGCGCGCGGATCTGCACAAAACGCCAAAGGCAATAAAGCCAACAACCAACCGGCATCTGCTAAGGGTGCCGGTTCCCATCTTCGTGCCAATAAGGGCCACGAGACCGACTTCGACGATTTTGAGCCCCTGGTCGAGCCTTCGGCCAACCGCGATATCGCCGGCGTGGTCATTGCCGTTTTGGCGATTGCGTCCTTCATTGCCGTGATTTCGCCGGCGACTGCACCCGTTACGGCTGCGGTTGCCGGTTTCTACCACCTGGGCTTTGGTCTGGGCGCCTACGTGCTGCCGATCGTCATTTTGCTGTTTGCCGCCACGCTCTTTTTAGGCGAGGACTCGCCGCTCAACGTGCGCTCTGTTGCGGGCGGCGCCGTGGTCTTTATCGCCGTCGTCTCCATTCTTTCGCTGATGGTGCCGGGTACGAGTGTCTCGTGTGACCTTATGTTCACGCCGCAAAATTTGTCCGCCTCGGGTGGCTACATCGGTGCGTTTATTGCGAGTGCATTGCAGAATGCCCTGGGTAAGCCTATCGCGATGGTAGTCCTGTTGGGCCTTGTCGTCGTGGGCTTGGTCATCATCGGCTTTTCGGTGGGTGGCGTGCTGCGCTCTGCCCGCGACCGCGCGGCCGATTTTGCCGAGCGCCGTCGTGCCGATGTTAACGCGAGCCCGTGGGGTGACGACGAAGCCCTGTCGGTGCCCGGCGTTGCCCGTCCGCACCTGAGCATTCTTCGTCAAAAGGGCTCCGATGCTGCCGTGACCACGGTCATGGGCAACGATGCGGACCCGGTTTTGGACGATGACGACGAGGACGAGGATCCGTTTGTCGACGTGTCCGATGCCGTGGAAGCTGAGCGCGCTAAGACGACGCTGTTGCCGCGCCGCCATGCCAAGAAGGGCAAGGCTGCGCCTAATCTCAATACGAGTGAGCCTGACCCGTCTTGGTCCGATAGCGAGATTGAGCTCACCGAGGGCGATGACGAGGACGACGAGGCTCCGATCGAGACTGCCAAGACGACCTTGCTGCCGCGTCGCCATGCCAGGCGCGGCCAGGTGACCGGCCAGCTTTCGATGGAGGACGATCCGGACAAGGTCGACGAGTCCGAGCCGCCGTTTGCCGTGAATCCTGTCTCGGCAACACCTCAGATTCCCGACTTCTTGAAGCATCCCAAGGTTGCCGATACGGCTGTCGCGGGCGCTGCCGAGGCGCCTACTCCTAGCGATGGGGGAGCGGTCAATGCCCCCGCGGATAACGAGGGCGAAGAAGAGGACGGCCTCAAGCTTCCGCCGCTCGAGATCCTGCACGCCAACCCGCAGTCGGCGTCCTCCGCGTCTTCTGACAAGGAACTTGAGCAGACTGCCGAGTCGCTTCAGTCCACGTTGCTTGAGTTTGGCCGCAGTGCCCGCGTGGTCGGCTGGATCGCCGGCCCCACGGTGACGACCTTTAAGCTGCAACCTGGCGAGGGCGAGCGCGTGAGCAAGATTTCGAGCCTTGAGGACGACATCGCGCTGTCGCTTGCTGCTCAGTCCGTGCGTATCTTTGCCCCGATTCCCGGCACCTCGCTCGTGGGTATCGAGATCCCCAATCGCAAGCGTCAGAACGTCAACTTGGGCGACGTGCTGCCCTATGTTAAGGGCGGTCCGCTTGAGCTTGCCATCGGCCGCGACGCCGAGGGCACGCCGGTCGTCGCCGACCTCGCCAAGATGCCCCACCTGCTGATCGCCGGTACCACGGGTTCCGGTAAGTCGGTCATGATCAACTCCATCATCACGACCCTGCTCATGCGCGCGCTTCCCGAGGACGTTCGCCTGATCATGGTCGACCCCAAGCGCGTCGAGCTCGCAGGCTATAACGGCCTGCCGCATCTTTACGTGCCCGTAGTGACCGAGCCCAAGCAGGCCGCGAGCGCTTTGCAATGGGCCGTGTCCGAGATGGAGCGTCGCCTGAAGGTCTTCGAGCGCCTTAACGTGCGTAAGATCTCGACCTACAACGAAAAGCAGGCCGCCGGCGAGTTTGAGCATTACGACAACCCGCCGCAAAAGATGCCCTACCTGGTCATCATCATTGACGAGCTCTCGGATCTGATGATGGTTGCCGGAAAGGATGTCGAGGCCTCGATCGT
The DNA here is from genome assembly GCA_900554255.1 of uncultured Collinsella sp. Taxonomy (GTDB): domain Bacteria; phylum Actinomycetota; class Coriobacteriia; order Coriobacteriales; family Coriobacteriaceae; genus Collinsella. The sequence goes on from USGN01000205.1 coordinate 3,065, forward strand.
GCGTA
>USGN01000206.1 GCA_900554255.1 uncultured Collinsella sp.
CGGGCCTGAGCGTCTCCACCACGCTGCTCTGCGCAGGTCTTGGTACGCTGCTGTTCCATCTGGTCACCAGAGGCAAGGTTCCGGCTTTTCTTGGCTCGTCGTTTGCCTATCTGGGCGGCTTTGCCATTGTGTCCAACAACGGTGAAAACCCTGAGAACCTGCCCTACGCCTGCGCAGCCGTGGCCCTGTCCGGCCTTGTGTATGTGCTGTTCAGCGCGCTGATCTCCGCGTTCGGCATCCGCAAGATGATGAAGTTCTTCCCGCCTGTTGTCACCGGCCCCATCATCATCTCCATTGGCCTGATCCTGGCCCCGTCCGCCATCAACAACTGCCAGAGCAACTGGCTGCTGGCGATCGTCGCGCTGGCGACCGTCGTCATCTGCAACATCTGGGGCCGTGGCATGGTCAAGATCGTGCCGATTTTGCTGGGCGTTGTGGTGAGCTATGCCGTTGCGGCTGCGCTCGGCGAGGTTGATTTCTCGGGCGTTGCCGCCGCTCCGTGGGTCGGTCTGCCCATCGTGTGGGACAACACCGTGTTTGCACTCTTTGGGCCGCAGTTCGATAGCGGTCTTGCCACGACGGCCATCATCACCATCATGCCGCTGGCCTTCGCGACCATGATCGAGCATATCGGCGATATCTCTGCTATCGGTTCGACTTGCGAGTGCAACTACATTGCCGATCCCGGTCTGCATCGCACGCTGCTCGGCGACGGCCTTGCCACGATTCTGGCTTCGCTCTTTGGCGCTCCGGCCAACACTACGTATGGTGAGAACACCGGCGTGCTCGCCCTGACGCGCGTGTTCGACCCGCGCGTAATTCGAATTGCCGCGTGTTGCGCCATCGTGCTTTCGTTCTGCCCCAAGTTCGCGGCTGTCATTGCGGCCATGCCGGCGTGTGTGATCGGCGGTGTGTCGCTCGTGCTCTACGGCATGATCAGCGCTGTGGGCGTCCGCAACCTCATCGAGAACCAGGTCGATTTCCAGAACAACCGCAACGTGCTGGTTGCCGCGCTGGTGCTCGTGCTTTCGCTCGGCATCGCGTACAGCACCGCCGACGCCATCGTGTTGGAGCTGGGCGGCGTGACCATTTCACTGTCCGGCATTGCCGTGGGCTCACTGGTGGGCATTGTGCTCAACGCCATCCTGCCGGGTAACGACTTTGAGTTTGATGTCTCCGAGCTTGAGGAGGCTGCTGAGTAGCAGCTGCGTTCAGCTAAAACAAGATATGGTGCCCATGCGTATATGCGTGTGGGCACCATTTTTAATGTGTCAGTATCCAGTGGATGCCGCGGGCCATGCGTAAGTCGGTTTGGGCAAAGTGATTGCCGGGGTTGAGCTCCAGCGTTGTTGGGATGTCGCGCTCGATAAACAGCTCTTCCATCGCACTCGTATCGTCGAGTACGTGCCGCATCATGCGGTTGGGCGTCTTGGTTTCCTTTTTACCGAGCGACAGATAGGCGGCGTCGGGCGTAGCTGTCATCGTGCGCTCGCGCGCGTAGTCGATAAAGCCGGGGAACCACAGCGACCCCGATGCACTCGCCGCGCGCTCAAAGACATCTGTTTGCCAAAGTGCCCACAGTGCAAAAAGACCCGCCAACGAGTAGCCGGCAACGCCGCGCCAGGCGGGCGGTTGCGGGAGCGATGATTCGGCCTGGGGGATTATCTGCTTCAACAACTCGTCAAGAAAACCAGCAGCCTGTCCGCCAAAGGGCTCGGCATCTCGTATAGTTCCGTCGCATTCCCAGGGGCTCAGCTCGCGATTCCAATCGAGCCCTCCAATGGCGACAAGGGTGAACGGCGGGCAGTCGAGCTCTCGGCAGCGCTCGTAGACTTCACTACCGTTGCCCATAACCACGGGGAGATAGATGACGGGCGCGCCTTCCGCACACTCTGAATAAACGGTTATCTGCTTATGATGCGCTTCCAAGGCAGGTTTCTCTCAGTGTTGTGATATTGACAGCCTCAATTGTCGCACGCTGACACGGGGGCAGACGCTAAAAGAAAGGCGCGGAGCCGCTCGATGCGATTCCGCGCCTTGTTGTTTTGCTTTAGCAGACTATGCCGTTACGCCACGAAGAAGTAGACGAGGAAGGCGAGGGCTGCGATCCACATGAGCGGCTTGATCTTGGAGGCCTCGCCCTTAAAGAGCGCGACGATCACGTAGGCGATAAAGCCCAGGCCAATGCCGGCAGAGATGGAGTAGGTGAAGGGCACGCCGGCGACAATCATGAACGCCGGGAAACCCTGCGACACGTCGGACCAGTCGATCTCGGAGGCCTCGCTCATCATGAGGTAGCCGACGTAGACCAGAGCACCGCAGGTGGCGGCGCTGGAAACGATGGTGACGATGGGGGAGAAGAACGCGGCGAGAATGAACAGCACGCCGGTGGTGACGGAGGTGAGGCCCGTGCGGCCACCGTCGGCAGCGCCAGAGGTGGACTCGACGAAGGTGGTGATGGAGGAGACACCCATGAAACCGCCCACAGCGGCGGCGGCGGAGTCGACGATTAGGATCTCCTTGATATTCTCGACGTTGCCGTCGTCGGTGAGGAACTCGCCCTGCTTGGCGACGGCCATCGCGGTGCCCATGGTGTCGAAGAAGTCACTCATGAGCAGCGAGAACGAGATGACGAGGAGCGCGGGGTCGGTAAGGACCTTGACGATGGCGGGCACGCCGCCGGCGTCGGCGATGGGGCCACCGATGCTCGAGAAGTCGAGCGGGGCGATGATACCGGTCGGAGCCTGGGTCACACCTAGGGGGATACCGGCGATGACGGCGACGACGATGCCGATGAGCAGCGAGCCGGGGACGTTGCGGCAGGCGAGGGCGACCGTCACCAGGATGGAGATGATGCCGACGATGAAGGTGGGGGAGGTGATGTCGCCCAGACCGACGAGTGTACCGGCGCCAGCGGTGATAATGCCGGCATCGCACAGGCCAATCATGGCGATGAACAGGCCCAGACCCACCGAGATGGCGTGACGCAGGACAACCGGGATGGCGTCCATGATGGCCTCGCGCAGGCCACAAAGCACGAGCAGCAAGATGACGATACCCT
>USGN01000207.1 GCA_900554255.1 uncultured Collinsella sp.
CCGGCAGCTAGTTGCCAGCGGGCCTGTTCCCGAAGTACACCGTTGAATCGCACAGAGGGGAGGAATGCGAATCAAACTCAACAGGGCAGGCTTTTTCATCGCCTATTGCCTGCTCCGTTGCTGAAACCAATATAGTTCACCGTGGTTTACTTTCTGACGGCAAAGTACGCCACCACACCTTCTCCATAAGTTAGCTCTGGTAAACCTACAGCGTAAAACCACCACAAAGGGGACGGGCGCCTTTGTGGTGGTTTTCGCCACGGCAGAACCGCTAGAGCCCGGCAGGCCAGCGACAGGCGGCCAAGTCGACGTGCATGTCGTCCTTAAACGCCACACCTTCCCCTAGCAAAAGCTCACGTTGAGCATCGGGACCGCCAAAAGCGAAGCCCTCGCATATGTGCCCGTCGGCAAACACCACGCGGTGACAGGGAATCTCGCCGGGGCGCGGATTACTATGCAGGGCATACCCCACGTACCGCGCACTTCGTGGACGACCGGCAAGCAGCGCCACCTGGCCATACGTGGCGACCATCCCCTCGGGGATCTGCTCGACCACCTCGTACACCCGTTCAAAAAAGCCCTCAGACGCCATTGCTCGCTCCCTTCCACCCGGAAAAGCATAAACCACCACAAAGGTGCCTGTCCCCTTTGTGGTGGTTTATGGCAGGTCGGTTAGTTGGCGGGCTGGAAGAAGGCTACGGCGACGGCGCCGGGGCCTACGTGGGTGCCGATGGTGGCGCCGATGGTGTGAACGGGCAACTCGCCCTCGGTGTGGCCAGCCCACAGTGCCGCGCTGTCCTCGACATACTTCTTGAGCACCGCATCCGAAAGGCCCGTATAGCCCAGCGCCAGCGGCATGGAAAAGTCGATGCCGCCTGACTTTTCGACCTTTTGGTTCAGCAGGTTGCGGCCGTTCTTGGAACCGCGCGCCTTGCCCAACTGCACGATAAGGCCGTCCTCGACAGCCACCACGGGCTTCACGTTGAGCAGCGTGCCCACGGCGCCCGCTGCGGCAGACAGACGGCCTCCGCGCACCAGGTACTCCAGCGTCTCGAGCAGGCCGATGACGACCACGCGGTCACGGACGGCCTCGACGGCCGCCGCGATCTGGGCCGCACTACGGCCCTCGTCCACCAGGCGCAGGGCATACTCGACCAGGACACGCTCACCCAGAGTGACGTTGTTGCTATCCACCACGTACACGTCGCCGCCCGGCGCCTCGGCAAGTGCGGTACGAGCACTCTGATTGGTGCCCGAAAGCTTAGCGCCCACGGTAATAATCACAGCCTCATCGCCGGCATCACGCGCCTCGGCAATAGCCTGCGAAAACGCGTACGGGTTGACCTGGCCGGTCTTGGGCAGCTCATCGCGCTCCACGAGCATCTCGTAAAAGCGCTGGTGATCGATGTCGACGCCATCCATGTACACATCGGTGCCAAAGGTGACGGACAGCGGCAGAACACGCAGAGCGGGGTGCTCAGCCGGCGACATATCGCTCGCGGAATCGGTAATAATACGAATGGACATAGCGAATCCTTTCTTTCGCGGACCTCTCGCGGGGAATTTTGACAGCAATGCCCCGGCACGGCATACGCACTCAAACGGGACTATGCAGTTGTTAATTGGAAGCAAATGCCTTGGCGGCCTTAGATCTCGCGCAGGGTGTTGAGAATCGTGCGCAGCGACGCATACATCTGCTCGCGCTGCTCCACACCCATAGCCTTACCGGTGGTATCGAGCACCTCGCGAATGATGCGGTCCGCCTCGCTCATGCTCTCGCCGCCCAGAGCGGTCAGGCGCACCGGGGCACGGTACTTGACGGCCGCATCACCCGAATCATCGACCTCGACGTAGCCGCCCTCCTCCAGATGTGCCAGCGTGCGCGAAACGGCGGCACGGGTAACGCCGGCCATGCGGGCGAGGTCGGCGCCAGTCAGGCCGTCCTTACTGCGCTCAAGATAGTACAGGCACATGACGTCGGAGCCCTTAAGGCCGAGCCTTGCGCCCTCGGACGTCTTGATACGCTGAATCTCCTTGTAGAGGCCGCTGATCAGTCCGACAAAGTCCTCAAAACGTGTCTCGTCGTTCTGCTGCATGGGAGACGACCGCCTTTCGCTTGCATGATGCTAACGGGTAAACATCTTAGACGCAGAAGGCAACACCCTTACCCAAATATCCCAATTGTTAACCAATCAACATAAAAACCACCACAAAGGGGACAGGCACCTTTGTGGTGGTTTGGGACATCAATAGGTTCTAGGCGCCGCTACAGCTCCACGCAGGGATTGTCGTGGGTCACTAGGGTCTTAACGACGACCGTCGCTCCCAGATAGCGCTCGAGCAGCTCGGCCAAGCGATCGATGGCAGCCTGGCAATCCCCCATCCGCTCGGGCTCCACGCACTCAATCGCCAGAAATGCGTCCGCCGAATCATCGGACAGCGCTGTGCGAACGCCGTCGCGCCAGTTCCAGCAGCGGCACACGGCGCCCGCATCGTCGATGTAGGCCAGCTCGCCGGGCAGCGTCGGGTCATCCGCTTCCTCGCCAAGCGGCAAGAACGCATCGCCACCATCGGTCACCTTCAAGCGAAGATCTCCCTCAATCGCATGCAGGTCCTCGCCGCCAACAGGCAGCGCGTAGGACAGCGACACCGTGTTGTAGATATCCACCGCCGGCGTGATGTGGCCGACCGGCTTGCCTTTGAGCACGCGCTTGAGCAGGTTCTCAACTGAGCAACGCGCGCCCTTTTTAGTCTTGAACAGCCGGTACGCGTCACGCCAAGCCTTAACCGGCGCATTCTCGCTGATAGTATCGCTGGTCAGATGACGCTCCGCGTCGATATTGGCGCGGTCGAGCAACGCCGCAATCGCATCCACGTCCTCTTGAGGAATCTGAGCCGCGGGCTTCATGCCCTTCACAACCACAACGCCGACCGCTGCCCGCGGAAACAGCTCCCAGAATGAATCCTCGGCAATAAAGCTCTTCATACGCTCTCCCTTCATTGTGCGCGCCCGAGCGAGGGCACCTAAAAAGCGCC
>USGN01000208.1 GCA_900554255.1 uncultured Collinsella sp.
CCGCAATCCGCTAGCCAGGCGCGCTCTTTGGCCTTCGCCGTCTCCTCCGAGGCCTTTTGTAGCTCTTCGGCCGCGCGCTCCAGATCTTCCGATGCATCTTTAATGGCATCGGTCGAGATCTCGGACCCTTCGAGCGCAACAAAATCCGACTCGGATGTCCTGGGCACGGCGAGCGCCGTACCGGTATAGGTCACGCCGTCGGTATCCTGCGCCGATACTGCCTGCATGGCACGCGCGGCAACCAGGTACGGCAAGGCGGTCTCAATCTTTTGCAGGCCCTTTGCCGCGCTTTTGGCAAACTTGTTACGCGTTTTAATGATCTGGGTTCCCGTATCGATGATATCGCTGCCGACAACCTCGGCACCCGGAATGAGAATGGCAACCAAGCCGGTGCCGATCGTGGCAAACCCCGCCAGGCCCAAACTCAAAATGCTCGCATCCACCACCGTGGCGGCCGTGTGATAGGACGACACCACGTTGGCGCCCGCCAGTGCACCGCTATCGGCCGCCACCTGGGTGTCTCCGGCGCGCGACATGCTCCATATCGCCGCGGTCGACGAAAACAGCAGCGTAAGCACCACCAGAATGACAACCGCAGAGGAGAGCGTGGTATAGGCGCCGTCTTCGATAAACAAGTCGATACCGGCACGGCCCATAAAGCCGCCCCGCTTGCGGCGAGCGCCTGGTCGACGGCGGGCCGCAAACCCTTGCTTCACCCGCAGCAGGCAACGCCTAATCCCATACAGCAATCCATGAATCATAATCTCCCTCCAGCCATTCGGGACGCGATTGATACGAGACATCGACCTTGAGCTCAACGTAGCCGCCCTCGGCGGTACCACCCATAGCCTGCGCAAACGCACCGATCACAGGCAACGGCTTGACCTCGCCGGAAACGGACACGGACGAGACGCCACCCGCACCGGCCCGGCCAAGCTCGATATCCCACGACAACGGCCCGCCGGCATGAAAGATCGAAACGTTGGGCACTGCGGCAAGCCGGCGGCGGGTAAACTCCTTAAGATCGTCGTCCTCCGCCGTCGTCGTGGTCATGAGCCGCGCGGTCTCGGCGGCGGCAGACTCCATGACCGCGCGCGTATAAAGCAGGCACACCGGTTGCAGTGCGAGAAGGATGAGCGTCAGAAACGTCGGCAGCAAAAAAGCAGCCTCGACCGTAGACTGCGCCCGGTCCTCGCGCGCGATATCAATACAACGCAATGTCCTTAGCGCCCGCGGCGGCGTCGATAACCGACATCGAGGCAACGCCATGGGATGCCGCCCGCTCAACCAGCGCCGCCAAGCGTCCATCGGTGCCAGCACGCCAAAGTCCCGCAATCGCCAGCACGATCGATAGCAGCGCCACCGTGACGATGGCGTATTCCACAGTCGCTTGGGCAACCTCTTCACGCAGAACGCCATGCATTTCACGATCCCTCCTTTGAGCTTATTGTTTGCGGGACCAGGCGCACCGCGCGCAGACGACACGAAGCATCGCCAGCATCCGCGGCAACCGTCACCATATCGACCCAGCCGCGCCCATCGCGCACGATGGCGCCCCATACGTTGCCCTTAATATCGAGATAGCCGCTCAGGGCGAGCTGGGCCGTGGGCACCTCGCGGTAGGCGCGTAACATATCCGCCGCTGCCTCGGTCATCGGTCGGTCCTCGGACCATGCAAGCCGGACCGCAATCGCGTTGTCCTCAGGCGAATCCGTCGCAGTGCCAGACCGCTTGTCGAGCGTCCGCAGAAAGGTTTGCGCCGTGACAGCGACATCCGAATCGTCCGCATCTCGCATCTCATCTTTTTGAGACACCACCGCCGAATCTGAGCCCGAATCGAAGGCGGCCCCAGGACGCTGCTGCTGCGCGGCGTTAAGCCCCCAAAGCACCGCCGCTATCGCCACGGTCAGGCAAGCAAACACCAGCAGCACCCCGATGGGGCGCTCGCCCTCTACAGGCTGTTGATGCCCTCGCTGATAGCGTTCCATAGATCTTGGACCTTGCCTTTAAATGCAACGATGGCAATAATCGCGATCACCACAAGCACGCCCACCAAAATGGCGTACTCGGTGGTACCCTGCGCGCTCTCCTCCCGCAACAGCTCCTTGGCATGCTGGCGAGCGCGGATCGCCCGGCAAAAAGCCCAGTTCCAAGCCTTGTCAGCAACTTCGACCATCGTGTTCATGTATTCCTCCCTACATCATCCCGCCTGCTCCCAGCAGCGGGCCCAATATGGACAGAAGCAACGCCGGCAAGATGAGCGTGCCGGTGGGAATCAGCAGCTTGACGGGCGCACGCTCGATCTCACGCTCGACCGCGGCGCGATGAGCCGCACGGATCTCGCGACTTTGAGCGGCCAGCGTCTCGGCAAGTGGGGCACCCAGGGCGAGCGCCTGCCCCACCGTGATGGCAAAGATCTCGAGCGCCCTCACATCCAAATCACGCGCGGCAGCCAACAGCTCGGCCTCGCGCGTCCCCACGCCCACCTGCCACGCCATGCAGGCTCGTTCAAGACGGACGGCCAGCGCCGACCGACGATTGGCACAGAAAATCTCGAGCGCCGCGTCAAACGAAAGGCCGGCAGAAAGCCCCAGGCGCACCACGTCGATCATCTCGGACACCTCACCGAGCGACACCCGCGCCGGGCCGCCCACCACAATTGCGCCCTTCATTCGCGCGGTCAGGGCATCAATCACCAAGCGGCCCGCGGCAATGACCAGTACCGCCTCACGCTTGCACGTCTCTGCAATCTTGCGGGCATCCGCACGCTCCAAACCTGTCGCGGCAAATACGCTCAGGGCACACAGACAAGCCGCGACCCCGACCAGGGCGCTCATAACTCCACCCGCATAATGCGCCGGATAACTACCAGGGCAACGACGTTGAGGGCAAGTCCCAGCACCACGGCGCCCGCACCAGCCGGCGTCGCAAGACCGCGGCGAAAGTCTACCGAAAGCAAAGCCAGTACCGCGCACATGCCCGCCGGCATTGCTGCGACCATGTGTGCCGACATACGCGCCTGTGACGTCTTAAC
>USGN01000209.1 GCA_900554255.1 uncultured Collinsella sp.
CTCGTTTCAAGGCACCTTGCTCGCTCTGGCGGGTTTTCGCTGACGTTTTTTCGACCTGCATTGTTGCCAAGGTTGGCACCAATGACTAATGCGGTAACTAGCTACGTCGGTCCGCTTGACCGGCTGGGTTTCCGAGGTGCCCCAGGTCGCCGCGAGAGAGGAGCGAAGCGTACTTTGGTACGCGAGCGACGGTTTGAGCGGCGAGATGGGGTGCCTCGGGAAGCCGGACGATTAAGCGGACGGTTCCTGCTGCGTAATGCAGTGGATATTTCCACCACCGAAGACGACCTGCTCGGACTGAACGCCGACGCACTTGTAGACGCCCTCGCCCCAGACCTCGTCGTAGATCTTCTGGAGCGTGTCAACGGCAAGCTGATCGTTCTCGTCGCCGTACTGCGGGACGATAACGCCGTGGTTGGTGACCAGGTAGTTCATGTAGGAGGCGATCAGCGGCTCGTCGGCAACGCGCGGCTCGGCGTTCTCGTCGGCGTCGATGGTGTCGCAGGAAGCCTGGTCCATGAACAGCGGGTTCACAGGCATGCAGAGCTTGTAGACCTTCATCTTGCGGCCCTTGGCGTCAACGGCGTTGGAAAGGGTCTCGTAGACAGCATGGCACTGCTCGTAGAACGGATACTCGGGATCGTCAGTCCAGATGCAGGCCATGACGCCCGGAGCGATGAACGTGGCGACGTCATCGATGTGACCGTTGGTCTCCTCGGGGTCGATGCCCTCCTTGACCCAGATGACCTTCTCGACACCCAGATAATCCTTGAGGTGTTCGTCCATATAGGCGCGAAGTTCCTCGCTCCAGGGCTCGAACTTCCTCTTGAACTTGGGCCAGATGGACTCGGGATCCTCTTCCTCCTCCAGAACCGCAGAGCAGGTGCGGCCCGGGGAAAGCAGGCACTGGTCGGTCACGACCACGGTACCTTCGCCGTCGACGGTGATGGAACCGCCCTCGAGGATCATGTCATCGGGACGATAACGACGACAGCCGGAAAGCTCAGCCATCTTAAGGGCGATCTGCTCGTCCTTGTCCCACGGGAAGTACAGGCCGTCGACAAGACCGCCATAAGCGTTGAAGTGCCAGTGGTTGGCGCGCTTATCGCCCTTGCCGTTGATAACAAAAGTGGCAGCGGTGTCGCGGAACCAAGCGTCGTCGGTGGTCATCTCGATAACGGTAACGTTCTCGTCTTCCTCAAAGACGGCCTTGCAGTTGGCGTAGTCGGCCTGATTGACGCATATGGTAACCGGAGTGAACTCGGCAATAGCGCGAGCGATGGCGGCATACTGCTTCTGAGCCGGCTTGGCGCCATGGGCCCAGGTATCGGTGCGATGGGGCCAGCCCATCCACACGCGATCCTGCGGAGCGAACTCAGCAGGCATAAAGTAGCCGTCGGCCTTAGGGGTGGACTCGGACTCGGTGATCGTACGCATAAGATTTCCTCCAAATCGAACGATCGCTTGCTGCAGGCGGGTTACCCGCAGCCTAAAACCAAGAGGTGGCGGACGCCCGTTCCCCGGCAAAGGTCGGGGCGCCCGGCGCCGGTTTTCACGGAGTCGCACCGGCAAGCGACGACGTAACCTGGCGCGCGGAGACAAAACGCACGAAGGATACGGAAGAGAGATTGGGGCGGGCGGTGGTTACCAGAGCTATCGTTCACACCCACCCCGGGGAATGGTCAAGTAGCGAGGAGGGTTGGAGCCCCGAATCCGGGTGCTCTAGTCCTCTTCGGCCTCGGCGGCCTCCTCAGCGAGACGCTGAGCAGCCAGCTCGGGGGTGAGACCCTTGTACTCGGTCTCGCGACCCTTAGCACTGACGACGCGGACAACCTCGCCAATAAGCAAAAGCACGATGAAGATAACGATCATCGGGACCTTATCGCCAATCTCATCGACAGAGAACGGAATCAGCGTTGCAACGATAGCCAGAATCAGCTCGATGCAGGGAATAGCCAGCATGACCTTCATCATGGCACCCTTAAACGGGAACGTGAAGATGCGCTCGCGGTTCGGGTCGTTCTTGCGAAGGTTGAGGAACGCCGGGAACATCGGGATATAAGTGAGCAGCAGAAAGACGACGGAGGTGCCGAAGAGCATCCAGAAAACACCGTTGGAGATGGCGTCAATGGGAACCAGCTGCAGGCACAGCACCAGGGAGGCAACGATGGCGTTGACCAGGTTGGCGCCGTTGGGCATATCGTCATCCGAGATCATCGAGGCAAAGGCCTTGGGCATGTTGCCGTGCTCGGCAGCGTAGCGAGCAACGGAGTTGACACCAAAGGACCAAGCAGCCATGTTGGCAAACAGGGTGATCAGGAAGGCGATGCAGATGATCTTAAAGATCATGGAGTCGCCCACCATGGTCTGGACAGCGTAGATCATGCCGTAGTCGGGATCGATGGAATCGGCCGGCACAGCAGCGCCGATGCCAAAACCAGCGAACAGGTAGATCACGGCGATAGACAGGCCGCCAACGATGATAGCCTTGGGGATATCGCGAGCGGGATCGGCCATATCGTCGGTCATGGTGCAGATGACCTCGAAGCCCATGAAGTTAAAGATGATGATCGACAGGTAGCCGAGCGCGTTGGTGTTGGTGAGCTCGGGCAGGAAGGTGGTAGCGGACATGTCGTTCGCAAAACCGTTCTCCATGGCATACCAAATACCCAAAGCGCCGACGATAACGGCAACGGCAACCTTGATGATGGCGCCGCCGTTCAGGACCCACTCGGAGTCGGCCGCCTTGGAGCGACCCATGAGGTAGACGATCCACACAAAGGCAAGATCGATACCCAACTTGGCGATCAGATTGAACTCGACGCCAAAGACCATGCCCAGAATGTCGGGGAACATGGTAGCCAGCGAGGCGATCCACAGCGGGTAGTTAACCCAGTAGTAGTACGAGATGCGGGCGCCCCACTTGTCGCCCAGGCCATCACGTACCCAGTCGTAAATGCCGCCCTCGTCGTCATAGGTGGTGCCGAGCTCGGCAACG
>USGN01000210.1 GCA_900554255.1 uncultured Collinsella sp.
TGATCTTCCACCGCGTCATCTCCGGCTTCATGATCCAGGGCGGCTGCCCGAAGGGCACCGGCACCGGCGGCCCCGGCTACTGCATCAAGGGCGAGTTTGCCACCAATCCGCGCAACAGCCATGTCGATGGTGCCCTTGCCATGGCACGCTCCATGGACCCCGATTCCGCGGGTTCGCAGTTCTACTTCTGCCTGGGCGCCCAGCATAACCTCGATTCCGGTTACACCGTCTTTGGTACCACGGTCGAGGGTCTCGATGTGATTTCGCAGCTGCGTGCCGGCGACGAGATCGTCCATGTCGAGATCGTTCACGAGTAAAGGGGACTTCCTTGAATAGCCAGCTGATCCAACAGGGCCGCGCCGCTTATCGCGCGGGTGATTTTTCCGCTGCAGCCCAGATGCTTGGGGCGGCAAAGACTCCCGATGAGATTATGGGCGAGGCCGATCACCTTCGTGGCAACGCCTTGATGCACCTGGGCATGTATGCCGAGGCCGCCGAGGCTTATGCTGCCGCCCTCAACGACGGCACCTACGGCAAGCGCGGCGCGCTGCTCACCAACCGCGGCAAGGCGCTCGCCGCCGTGGGCGACTACACGACGGCCGCCCAGGCGTTCTCTGCTGCTACGCAGGATGCTTCCTATGCCACGCCGTTCAAGGCCTATCTGGGCCTGGGCAATGCGCTGTTCCAGTCGGGCGATTATGCCAACGCGGGTACTGCCTTCCGTCAGGCTGCCATCGACGGCGCCAATCCGGCTCCTGCCGCCGCACTGGGCGAGCTTGGTCGTTGCTTCATTAAGCTCGGCCGTCCGGCGGATGCCGTGGAGACCTACCGCACGGCTATCGACTTTGCCGGCCCCCGCGACGACACGCGTGCGCTCAACGCCGGCATGGGTCAGGCACTTTCTGCCGCCGGCCGCCCCTCCGACGCACTCGACGCCTTTAACGCCGCTACTGCCGACGGTATCTACCAGCTCACCTCCGAGCAGGCCGATGAGCTTGCCCGCGTGCACGATTCGCTTGCCGCGCTGTCTGCCCAGACGGCTATGGCCACGGCTCCGGCGCCCGCGATGGACGCTCCTGCCGTCGATCCGCTCGATCCTACGGGCGCGACCGGTCAGTTTATGCCCGATCCCTCGGACACCGGCTTCTTTACGCTGTCCGAGTCCGAGATGGTCCAGCAGGACCGTCAGGATCGTAAGCAGGCCAAGGTCCGTCGTCGCCATCGCCACACGGGTCTCAAAGTCTTCATCGTGCTGCTTCTGCTCATCTTGATTGCTGCGGGCGGTCTGGGCTTTGCCTACACGCGCGGCTTTGGCTTCCCCTCGCAGGAGTCGGTTATCACCGATCTGTTCCAGGCTGCCGGCGACGGTGACACCGCAAAGGCCGAGTCTTGCCTGGCCTCGAGCCTGTCCGAGGACGCCAAATCGATGATCATCTCCTCGATTCCGCAGGGCGCCACCGTGTCCGTCGAGGGCATGGATCAGTCCATGACCGAGACGACCGCCAAGGTTAAGGCATCGCTGTCCAAGGGCGGCGAGCAGGAGTACACCGTCAAATTCGTGCGCTCTGACAACCATATCGGCTGGGCCGTTTCCTCGCTCGATATGGATTTCTCGGCTGCTGACAACCAGTAGTGACCTTATGGGATTTAGCTTTGCCCGGCGCTTCACCGCAAGTGAGGTGCCGGGCTTGCGCTAGTATCATGAGCTAGTAGTTTTCCAGCAATCATCCAACACATCAGGAGTTGCGTTGTTTTCTTTGATGGATATGTTCTTCGGTAGCTATGCGGGCGATCTTGCCATCGACCTCGGCACCGCAAATACGCTTGTCTCCGTGCGCGGCAAGGGCATCGTCATCCGCGAGCCCTCTGTTGTCGCCATCGACAAGAACGACGAGCGCATCCTGGCGGTCGGTATCGAGGCAAAGCGCATGCTCGGCCGTACGCCCGGCAACATCGTGGCCGTTCGTCCCCTGAAGGACGGCGTCATCGCCGACTTCGATGTCACCGAGGCCATGCTTCGCTACTTTATCGACAAGGCTTCCGAGAAGCGCTATCCGTGGACCCCGCGTCCGCGCGTTGTCGTCTGCGTTCCCTCCGGCGTCACGTCGGTCGAGAAGCGTGCCGTATTTGAGGCCACGATCCAGGCCGGCGCTCGCCAGGCCTACCTGATCGAGGAGCCCATGGCTGCCGCTATCGGCGCCGACCTGCCCGTCGAGGAGCCCACCGGCTCCATGGTCATCGACATCGGTGGCGGTACCACCGAGGTTGCCGTTATCGCCATGGGCGGCATCGTCGTCTCGCAGTCCATCCGTATTGCCGGCGACGAGTTCGATCAGGCTATCCTCACGCACGTTCGAGATGCCTACAACCTGGCCATCGGCGAGCGTACGGCAGAGGACATCAAGATCAAGGTCGGCTCCGCCGTGCCGCTCAAGGACGAGCTCGACGTCGAGGTCAACGGCCGCGACGTGATCACCGGTCTGCCCAAGACCGTGCGCATCGAGAGCGAGGAGATTCGTCGCGCGCTCAACAAGCCGCTCGACGAGATGGCCAAGGCCGTCAAGGACGCACTCGATGCCACGCCGCCCGATCTTGCCTCGGACCTTATGTACTACGGCATTTTGCTGACCGGTGGCGGCGCGCTGCTGCGCGGTCTCGACGTGCGCCTGCGCGATGAGACCGGCGTTTCGGTCAACGTCAGCCCCACGGCGCTCGATAACGTCGTTAACGGCTGTGCCCGCGTGCTCGAGGCCAATGCGTTTGATGGCGGCTTCGTCCAGACCAATGCTTAATTTCCAAAAGGTGGATTCCATTTGGCACGATCTTCGGGTTTCTCCACAAATCTGAATACCAAGCGACAATCAACGGGTATGCGCCCGTTGATTGTTTTCAGCCTGATTTCGGTGTTGCTGCTCACGTTTTACATCCGCGAGGGCGAGGCAGGACCGATTCATGCCGTGCGTTCGGGCGTAACGACGA
>USGN01000211.1 GCA_900554255.1 uncultured Collinsella sp.
CAAAAGGCCTCCGGAGCTGTTGCTCTGGAGGCCTTTCGTTTACTTGCAAATGCGAGCGTTAGTTGTTCTTGGTCAGACGCTCGACGTCGTGGGCGATCATGTATTCCTCGTCGGTGGGGATGACCATGACCGTGACGGCGGAACCGGCGGCGCTGATGACCTGCGGGCCGTTGCCCACGGCCTCGCGGTTCTTGTTATTGTCGATGCGCACGCCCAGCCACTCAAAGCAGTCGCAGAAGGCCTTGCGAATCGACCAGTCGTTCTCGCCGATGCCGGCGGTAAAGGTGATGGTGTCCACGCCCGCCATGGAAGCGATCATGGAGCCGGCCTGCTGCATGGCCTTGTAGGCGAACATATCGAAGGCGAGCAGGCAGCGCTCGTCGCCCTCGGAGGCGCGTGTACGGATGTCGCGGGCGTCGTTGGAGATGCCCGAGATGGCAAGCAGACCAGACTGCTTGTTCATCATGTCATCAACTTCCTGATAGCTGTAGCCTCCCTCGCGCTGGAGGTAGCACACGGTGGCCGGGTCAATGGAACCACAGCGAGTGCCCATCATCAGGCCGTCGAGCGGCGTGAGGCCCATCGTGGTGTCGCGGCACACGCCGTCCTCAATGGCGGCAAGCGAAGCACCGTTGCCCAGATGGCACGAAAGCAGACGGTGGCAGCACGAGCCCAGAATCTCCTTTGCCATCATCCACTCGTAGCGGTGGCTCGTACCGTGGGCGCCGTACTTGCGCACATGGTAATTGTCGCACACGTCCTTGGGCAGCGCGTAGGTGTAGGCAACCTCGGGCATGGTCATGTGGAACGAGGTGTCGAAGACGGCCACGTTGGGCAGCTCCGGATACTTCTCACGGCAATACTCAATCGCTGCGGCCTCGCCGTAGTTGTGCAGCGGAGCAAGCGGTGCCACCTCAAGAATCTTGGCCATAACCTCGTCGTCGACAACTGCGGAATCATCGAAGTGCCAGCCGCCCTGAACGATACGATGCCCAATGCCATCGATCGTAAAGTCGGTCTTCTCGAGCTCCTCGAGCACGCAAGCGATAGCAGAGCGATGATCGGGGAAGGGAACCTCCTCGGTCTGCTTGGCGCCACCGTTCTCGGAATGACCAAAGATACCCATGTCCGAGCCGATACGCTCGCAGTTGCCCTTGGCGAAAACCTCGCGGGTATCGGTATCCAGAAGCTGATATTTAAGGCTTGAGCTGCCGGCGTTGACAACAAGTACGTTCATGAGACTCCTTTGCAGTGCAATACGGTCGACGCAGACCTCTTAAGGCGACCGCATTTTAATAAGAAGTTATCACATCTTAATAAATAGCTATCAGGCATATCGCCCAACGAGCGCAAAAGAGGGGCTGAACGGCACTTGGTCGTCCAGCCCCTCCCCTCTTGCAATTACTTGCCGTTGACGATGCGCTCGACGTCAGAAGCGATCATGAACTCCTCGTCCGTGGGAATGACGAAGATCTTGACCTTGGAATCCTTGGCAGACAGGCACCAAGCGCCGTCGCCACGCAGGGCGTTACGGGCATGGTCCATCTTGACGCCCATAAAGGCCAGACGGTCGGCAACGCCGGCGCGAACGGCCGGAGCGTGCTCACCGATGCCGGCGGTGAAGACCAGCGTGTCCATGCCGCACATGGAAGTGGCCATCTCGGCAGCCTTGGCGGCAATCTTGTAGACGAACATATCGAAGGCGAGCTGAGCCTCAGGGTCACCAGCAGCGGCGAGCTCCTCGACATTGCGGCAGTCGTTGGTCTTGCCGCCGGTCACAGCCAAAAGGCCGGACTTCTTGTTCATCATCTCGTCGACCTCGTCGAAGGTGTAGCCGCCCTCGCGCTGCAGGTAGCACACGGTAGCCGGGTCGATGGAGCCACAGCGGGTGCCCATCATGACGCCGTCGAGCGGGGTGAGACCCATGGTGGTGTCCATGCACTTACCGTCCTCGATGGCGCACAGGGAAGCGCCGGAACCGATGTGGCACACGACGACCTTGCGGGCCTCGCCGTTGGTCATCTCGGCGACCTTCTTGGAGATGTAGCGGTAGCTGGTGCCGTGGGCGCCGTACTTACGGATGTGCAGTTTGTCGCAAACATCCTTGGGAAGGGCGTAGGTCTTGGCGACCTCGGGCATGTTGAAGTGGAAAGCGGTGTCATAGACCGTGACGTTGGGCAGGTCGGGATACTGCTCGAGGCAGTACTCGATAACGTTGGCCTCGGGGTTGTTGTGCAGCGGGGCGAGCGGAGCGACCTCGCGGATCTTGGCGAGGACGTCCTCGTCGACGAGGGAGGAATCGCCGAAGTACCAACCGCCCTGAACGATACGGTGGCCGATGCCCTCGATCTTGACGCCGTTGGCCTCGAGGTCCTTCAGGACGACCTCGATGGCGACCTTGTGGTCGGGGAACTCGATGTTCTCGGTCACCTTCTTGGAGCCGTTGGCAGCGTGGGTGAAGGTACCGCCGGTAAAGCAGACGCGCTCGCAGGAGCCCTTTGCGGACACCTTGTGGGACTTGGTATCGATGACCTGATACTTAAGGGTCGAAGATCCTGCGTTGACGACCAGAACGTTCATGTGTCTCCCTACTAACAGGCGGTGTGGCGCCGCCAGGTTACATACGCTTCAATAATAAACCCAAACGCCCTCGCGCTCGGGTTTATTGCGTTGATATATAAGTTATCGGTGCCCAAATACTCATGGCCTTTGACTTGTAAGACGAAAGAGCGCGGGGATATACACCAAAGAAGAAATCCCGAGCGCTACAAGCAATATGACTCGAATACCCGCGATGCTGCTCAACGCAGCATTGAACAGATAGAAAAGGATGGCACCAACCGCCACCATCTGGCTTTGGACCGAAATCAGTGAACAGCGCATCGAAGAATCGACAGCATTTTGAAAAATTGAGTATTTAATTGGAGCAAATAACGAGTAAGCGACCGTCTGCAGTACATAGAACACGGGC
>USGN01000212.1 GCA_900554255.1 uncultured Collinsella sp.
CGGTGCCGCCATGGGCTCCACGCCCGAGGGCGCCTCTTCCGTTATGGCTGCCTGCCGTAAGGTGACCGATAAGCCGCTGTTCGTGAAGATGGCGCCGGTCAACGTCGCCGAGATCGCCAGGGCCCTCGAGGCTGCCGGTGCCGACGGCCTTTCAGTTATCAACTCCATCCAGGGCATGGCCATCGACGTCCATACCCGCAAGTCCCGCGTGGCCAAGCCCAAGGGCGGCCTTTCGGGCCCGCTGTGCCACCACATCGCCGTGCGCATGGTCTGGGAGGTTGCCCAGGCCGTCGATATCCCCATCAACGGTGTCGGCGGTGTCATGACCGGCGAGGATGCGGCCGAGTTTATCCTGGCCGGTGCCACCTGCGTGTCGGTTGGCATGGCCAACTTCGTCGATCCGTGCGCTTCGCTCAAGATCGCGCATGAGCTCGAGGCCTGGGCCGAGTCCCAGGGCGTGAAGGACATCAACGAGCTGGTAGGTGCTTTCGAATGCTAGAGACCGATGCCCGCGACCGCGTAATCGTCGCCCTCGACTGCGATCGTGAGCGTGCGCTCGAGCTCGCCCACGAGCTTTCGGGCCATGCCGCCTGGCTTAAGGTTGGTATGACGCTCTATTACGCTGAGGGCCCCGAGATCGTCAAGACCTTTAAGGACCTGGGCTTTAAGGTCTTCCTTGACCTTAAGTTCCATGATATTCCGCATCAGGTTCGCGGTGCCGCCCGTTCGGCCTCGCTTGCCGGTGCCGACCTGCTTTCGGTTCACGGCTTGGGTTCGGGTGCTATGCTCGCCGCCTGCCGTGAGGGTGCCGAGGAGGCACGCGAGGATCGAGCCAAGCTCGTTGCCATCACCGTGCTTACGAGCACGAATCAGGACGCGCTGAGCGAGATCGGCGTCGAGTCGCCCGTGGCCGAGGAGGCCGCCCGCCTGGCAAAGCTCGCTCAGGCCAACGGCATCGATGGCATTGTGTGCTCGCCGATGGAGGCTCACGACATGCGTGAGCTGCTGGGTCCTGATGCCCTGATCGTGACTCCGGGTGTGCGTCCGGTGGGTGCCGCCTTAGGCGACCAGTCTCGCGTGGCGACGCCTTCCCAGGCTATCGAGCGAGGCGCAAGCCACATTGTGGTGGGCCGTCCCATCACTGGTGCCGACGATCCGGTTGCCGCCTTTGACGCCATCGTCGCCGAGCTGGTCGAAAACGTCGCGTAAAAGATTCCCCTAAGTCACCACTTTTGGGTCTCATTAGCACAAAATAGCCCCTGTGCCTGCGTAAACTTTCCCATCCTTTGTGTGGAATCGCAGGTCAGGGGCTTAACTTTGGGCGCAGTATATTGCACTTTTTGCGGGTATCGTCTAACCTATGGAGCCGCGATTGGGCATTTTGTACGTTCTACGTGCTAAAATGCCAATTATTGAATCAGATATAACCCAACTATTTGGAGGTACGAATGGCACTCCCTCAGCTTACCGATGAGCAGCGCAAGCAGGCTCTTGAGAAGGCTGCTGCCGCACGTCACGCCCGCGCTGAGCTTCGCGAGCAGATCAAGAAGGGCGAGAAGTCCCTCGAGTCCGTGCTCAACTCCGATGACCCCATCGCTTCCCGCATGAAGGTTTCCACCCTCATCGAGTCTCTCCCTGGTTATGGCAAGGCCAAGGCCGCCAAGATCATGGAGGAGCTCGGTATCTCCGCTACCCGTCGCGTCCAGGGCCTCGGCGTCCGTCAGCGCGAGCAGCTCCTCGAGCAGCTGACCAAATAAGTGAGCGCTCAGGATTCCAAGCTCTTTGTGATTTCTGGACCGTCAGGCGCAGGCAAGGGTACGCTCGTCACTCGTGTGCGCGAGCGCCGCTCGAACCTGGGCCTGACGGTTTCGGCTACCACGCGAGCACCACGTAAAGGTGAGGTCGACGGCGTCAACTACTTTTTTCTGACGCGCGAGGAGTTCGACCGCCGCGTGGCAAACGGTGAGTTTGTTGAGTGGGCCGAGGTCCACGGTAACTGCTACGGCACGTTGGTGAGCGAGGTCACATCCAAGCTCGCCTCGGGCGCGTCTCTGATTTTGGAGATCGATGTCCAGGGCGCCCTGCAGGTGAAGGAGCGTTTCCCCGAGGCCGTGCTGATCTTTATCAAGCCGCCTTCGCTTGAGGTGCTTCGCGAGCGTCTAGTCGGTCGCGGTACCGAGACGCCCGAGACGATTGAGCTGCGTATGGCAAACGCCGCCGATGAGCTTGCCCTTGCCGACCGCTACGACGACGTCGTGGTTAATGACGATCTCGACCGCGCGACCGATGAACTCGTTCGCGTTCTCGATATGCATGAAAGGATCTGAGGTCCGTGTCCGTTGTAAAGCCTTGCATTGACGATCTTCTGGAGAAGACCGATCACAACCGCTTCCTGCTCGCTTCGCTTGCCTCCAAGCGTGCCTGCGACATCAATAGCATGCTGCGCGGCCAGCATAACCGCGTGCTTGCCGTTCAGGATGTCGATGACATCACCATCGCGCTCTCTGGCGCCGATACCATCTCGATGGCTATGGACGAGATTGTCGACGGCGACATCTCTTACGACGAGGCCCGTTACGAGAAGGCGCTCGGCCATAAGGTTGCTGAAGCCTAAATGGCAGCTCGCGTCTGCCTGGTCCACTATCACGAGGTTGGACTGAAGGGCAAGAACCGCGCACATTTTGAGCATATCCTCATGGATAACATCAAGGCGGCCTTGGCCGCCTTTTCCGTGAATGCCGTGTCTCGAATTTCCGGTTATATCCTCGTGACCTTTAACGAGCATCAGGCCGACGAGGCGGCGCGCGTTATCCGCACCGTCCCCGGCGTTGCCCGTGTGTCCCTGGCGTACCACACCAACCGCGATCCGCAGGAGTACTGCGCCGCTGCCGTCAAGGCGCTGCTCGAGTATGACGGCCCTGCTTACCTGCGCCTGGGCCGCGCCGCTGTCGAGAC
>USGN01000213.1 GCA_900554255.1 uncultured Collinsella sp.
TGGGTGGCAGACGCTAGTAGCGCAGATCACGAGCTCACCGACACTGACACCCCCACCTTCACTAACACCTACTCCACCTCATTGCCACTTTCTGGTATGTCGGGCGTCACTCTGACGTACCTTGCCGGCGCGGCGGTGCTTTGCGCTGCTGCGGCCTGGATGCACATTCGTCGCAAGGCGAATGCGAAGGGAGGTAAGCGTCGTGAATAAGAAAGTTTGCTCCTTCCCGATCTTGTTTGCGCTGCTTGCCCTCCTGATCGGCACCTGCGCGGTTGTGTTCCCCGCTTCCGCGCAGGCCGCGCCGACCTCGACCGGTTCCATCACGGTGAGTGGCGCCGTGGCGAGCAGCTACGACGCCTACCAGATCTTTA
The DNA here is from genome assembly GCA_900554255.1 of uncultured Collinsella sp. Classification (GTDB taxonomy): domain Bacteria; phylum Actinomycetota; class Coriobacteriia; order Coriobacteriales; family Coriobacteriaceae; genus Collinsella. The sequence goes on from USGN01000213.1 coordinate 372, forward strand.
GCGCCAACGTCGTCGACGGCGACAGCGACGCCAAGATCGCCACCGACCTCGCCTGGGCAAGCGACGCCGCGCGCGACGCCGCGCTGCCTGTGCTGCACAGCGCCGGCATGCCCAATTCCCAGGCCACCGCGCAGGAAGCTGCCGAGTGGCTCAACACCGATTCCCACCTTACGAGCGCGCTGAGCGCACAGCTCGCTCGTTCCCTCCAGAACTCTGGCGCCGTGCCCGTGACCCTTAACGCGGGCGCGGCGGCCAAGCTGCCCTGCGGCTACTGGCTCATCGTCGCCGATGACGACGCCATCGCCCAGAACGAGGTCGGCACCGCGCCGGTCTTGGCCCTGGTCGGCGGCGGCGCCGTCACCGTCAAGCCCAAGGCGGCGACCCCCAAGGTGTCCAAGCACGTGCTGGAGGACGGCACCGCCGCATGGCAGAAGGCCGCCGACGCCACGGTCGCCGACGACCTGTACTGGCGCCTCTCTGCCACGGTCCCGGCGGGTCTTACCGCCTACGACACCTATACGGTGCGGTTCGTCGACACCATGAGCGCGGGGCTCGACCCCTCCAAGGTGGCCGCGAGCATGCGCGTGTACGTGGCGGCGGGCGCGGACGGCGGCTTCGGTGCCGTCTTGACCGGTAAGGACGGCTGCGCCGGCACCGAGCCCGCGAAGGGCTGGACCGACATCACGGCCCAGTGCGGGGTCTCGGTCGACGGCAAGACCTTCACCGTGCGCACCGGCGACCTGATCGCCGCGCTCGGCGGGGCCGACGCCTTCACCGCGGGCGCCCGCGTGGTCGCCGTGTACAACGCGCCGCTCAACAGCGCGTGCAACCACGGCATCGCGAAGGGCAACCCCAACGAGGTCTACCTGCGCTACCCGCGCTCTCCCTTTGCCGACCAGTCCGGCGAGGCCGGCTTTACCCGCACGCCGAGCGATGACGCGTGCGTCTACACCTGGGATCTCGCGCTCACCAAGCGCGGCAGCGACGGCGATAAGCCGCTTGCCGGGGCGGTCCTGAGCATCGCCGACGACCGCGACCGCACGCTGGCGGCCGACGGCACGTGGGATGCGGAGGGCAAGGCCACCATCACCACGGGCGAGGACGGCCGCGTGACCGTCTCGGGCGTGGACTCGGGCAAGCTGGAGGTCCGCGAGCTCAAGGCGCCCAAGGGCTACACCGCCTTTAAGGGCACGCGCTCCGTGACGGTCAAGGCCGAGGGCCTGGACGTCGATCAGGTGGCCGCCGCCAAGCCCAAGCTCACCATCACAGCCGAGTCGCCCCTGCGCGCCGACAGCGCGGACGGGTCGACGGGCAGCCTGGAGGCGTCGATCATCAACACGCCCACCGGCACACCCCCTAGCGTTACCACCGGAGGCTTTATGCCCTCGACTGGCGATATGGCAATGTACGCCGCGGCCGCCGCAGCGGTCGCCGGAGCCGCGCTCATCGTGGTCGCGCTCCTGGTCAAGCGGGGAGGTGGCAGCCATAAAGAGTAGCTGGCAGCCCCACAGAGAGCGGGGCGAGACATAGCGAAGCAGATGCTAAGACACAGACAGACAGATTTAGATCAAATGGAATTCGAGCAGAAAGCAGAGGAAAAGAAGATGAGCATGAGCAAGAACATCGCACGCCTGGCAGTAACCGCCGGCCTCACAGCGGCGCTGAGCTTCGGCGGCGTCATGGCCCCGGTGACCATGGCGTTTGCTGATGGTGTGCCAACGGTGGCTACGGAGAAGGGCGACGTTACTATTAGGGAGGATACCTACACGGATACGACTTTCAAGGGTATCCAGATTTTCAAGGCAACGGTCACGCAGGATAATAAGGACAACGCTTGGAATGGTCCCAAGACGCTTTCTGATATCACGTGGGCGTCATCTGATGCCGAAAGGGCTGTAAAGGGCGTATTTGCTGATGCGATCGATAAGCCTGTCGATACTGCTACTGCGCAGGATTGGGCAGATTACATTACGAAAAAAGCTGGCGATAACGTTGGCGAGGGAGTAAAGGTCGATGCCGGTAGCACACTCGACAAAATCGCCAAAGCCTTGGAGGAAGTTGCCACAACTAACGAGAGCACTGGCTGGAAGACTTCGACCGATGGTAAATTCAACAATCTGCCCGCTGGTTACTGGCTCTTTGTGACCGCTCAGGTCGGTTCGACTAAGGACGCTAATAAGACCAACGGTAATGAAGACGCGTTCACCTCGCCGATCTTTACCATCGTCGGCGGCGCCAATGTAAATGCGGAGCCCAAGAAGGACGTCCCCAATGTCACCAAGGCCATCAAGGACGACAAGGACGACAAGTGGGTTACGGACGACAACAAAACTGTTTTCCAAGCTGCAAACAAGGCAGCTGACTCCGCTGCTGGTCAGCTGGTTGAGTATCAGCTTGCCGGTACTGTCGCGAGCAACATCAACACGTACAATAAGTACTTCTACGCCTTCACGGACGAGCTTCCTCTCACGATGGTTCCAGAGCTTGGCAATGACAATAAGCCCGTTGTCGAGGTTAAAATTGGCGAGAGCATCGTTAGTCCCGATTCCTATACAGTGTCCTACAATACGGA
>USGN01000214.1 GCA_900554255.1 uncultured Collinsella sp.
TCACGACCTGGGCAAGCTTGCCGCCGACTACGGACAGCTCGTCGTTGGAAACGCTGCGCTCGGGAAGCGCCGAACCTGTTCCCAGTATCGTGAAACCCATCACTAACCTCCTTTGAGTTGTTGACGTGTTTACATCGACCAAGAGAGAATAGCGCATTCTTCGCTTTGTTGACGTGTTAACATTAAATTGTCCAAATGCGACAAAGGCTTCACATTGTGTCTATCTCTCGACACCATTGCGTCATTCACTTATTCATTAAGGAGGTAGCAGCCGCTATGGATGCCCAATTTACGATAGTCGACGTAACCGGATCGACCAACGATGACCTGCTCGAGGCAGGAAAACAGGGTGCGCCGCACGGCACGGGACTTGCCGCCCGCGCGCAAACGGCAGGACGTGGCCGACGCGGCCACAAGTGGGATTCAACCGCCGGCAACCTGTTGCTCTCGATTGTCCTACGTCCACATGTTGATCCCGCCAAGTACTCTGGTCTTGCCGCCGTCAGCGGCCTAGCGGTGCTCGAGGCACTCGAGGCGCAAGGTCTTGCTAACGAGATCGGCCTCAAATGGCCCAACGACCTCGTCGCGCGAGGGCGCAAACTCGGCGGCATTCTGGTCGAAGCCGCGCGCGATAACGAAGGCAAACCTTTTGCCGTCTGTGGCATTGGCGTCAATGTGAACTATGTGCCTTCGGAGGTTCCCGATGGCGGCCTGCCGGCAATCGGTCTCTCGGATCTCAACGAGAACGTTCCCTCCGTCGATGTGCTCCTCGATGAGGTCTATCACGCAGTTATAGACGCTGTAGATGCGTGGGCAGAGCGTCTCAACGCCATGGAAGAAGACGCCGGACCGCTCGCGCCCGTCCACGGTGAATATATCGGTCATCTCAATTGGATTGGGGATCACGTTATCGCCCGTTCCCCCGCTGGGGACGAGCTGGCGCGAGGCATCTTTAAAACCGTCGATGACTTTGGTCGAGCGTGCATCGAGACGGAAGGCGACTTACGATCCTTCCATTTTGAGGAGGCATCGCTGCGTCCCATGGGTAAATAAGGCGCCATAGCCACCCATTCGGCCGTATTACCTGGGCCCCAAGGCCACCATTCAAAACAAAAGAGCCCCGCTGCCGTTATGACAGCGGGGCTCTGTAAGCTATGAGCGATATCGCTTAGAGCTTGATGTCGATGTCGACGCCAGCGGGGAGGTCGAGACGCATGAGCGAATCAACAGTGCCCGAGGTGGGGTCGAGGATGTCGATGAGGCGCTTGTGGGTGCGCATCTCGAACTGCTCACGGGAGTCCTTGTTCACGTGCGGCGAGCGGATAACCGTGTACAGGTTGCGCTCGGTGGGCAGGGGGACAGGACCGGAAACGCGAGCGCCGGTCTTCTGAGCGGTCTCAACGATAAGCTTCGCGGACTGATCGACGACCTCGTGATCATAGCCCTTGAGGCGAATGCGGATCTTCTGGGTAGCCAACTTAAACCTCCAAAGAGTGCGAGAGATGTTCTCGCGGATTACGTAACAGGGAGCTCGAACTTAGGCGTTCTTGCTCATGACCTCGTCCACGATGGACTTGGGCGCGGGCTCATAAGAGTCGAACTGCATCGTGTAGGATGCACGGCCCTGGGTCTGGGAGCGAAGGTCGGTAGCGTAACCGAACATCTCGCCCAGCGGCACCTTGGCACGGATGAGCTTGCTGTTCTTGCGATCCTCCATGCCCTCGATCTTGCCGCGGCGACCGGAGAGGTTGCCCATAACGTCGCCCATGTACTGCTCGGGAGTCTCGACCTCGACAGCCATGATCGGCTCGAGCAGCTGCGGGTCGGACTTCTTGAGGGCGTCCTTGATAGCCATGGAACCGGCGATCTTGAAGGCGGCCTCGGAGGAGTCGACCTCGTGGTAAGAACCGTCGAACAGGGTGACCTTAACGTCGAGGACCGGGAAGCCGGCGATAACACCGGTGTTCAGGGCCTCCTGGATGCCCTTGTCGATGGACGGGATGTACTCCTTGGGCACGACGCCGCCGACGATAGCGTTGACGAACTCGTAGCCGAAGCCCTCCTCCATCTTCTCGAGCTTGATGACGGCGTGGCCGTACTGACCGCGACCACCGGACTGACGGACGAACTTGCCCTCAGCCTTCTCGACGTCGTGACCAGCGGTCTCGCGGTAGGCAACCTGGGGCTTACCAACGTTAGCGTCAACCTTGAACTCACGGAGCAGACGGTCGACGATGATCTCGAGGTGCAGCTCGCCCATGCCGGCGATGATGGTCTGGCCGGTCTCGTGGTTGGTGGACACCTGGAAGGTCGGGTCCTCCTCGGCGAGCTTGGTCAGAGCCAAGGACATCTTGTCCTGCTCGGCCTTGGTCTTGGGCTCGATGGCAACGTCGATAACGGGCTTAGCGAACTCGATCTTCTCGAGGACGATCTCCTTGCCCTCGGCGCACAGGGTGTCACCGGTGGTGGAGTTCTTGAAGCCGACGCAAGCGACGATGTCGCCGGCGGCAGCGTCGTCACGGTCGATACGCTCGGCAGCGTTCATCTCGAGGATGCGGCCGAGGCGCTCGCGCTGACCGTTGGAAGCGTTGACAACGTAGGAGCCGGACTCGGCGCGGCCGGAGTAAACGCGGACGTAGGTGAGCTTACCGACGAACGGGTCGGTCATGATCTTGAAGACCAGGCCGGAGAAGGGCTCGTCGAAGGAAGGATGACGCTGGATCTCCTCGCCGGTGTCCGGATCGGTACCGGTGACGGCCTCAACGTCAAGCGGGCTGGGCAGGTAGTCGACGACAGCGTCGAGCAGCTCCTGAACGCCCTTGTTCTTGTAGGCGGAACCCACGAAGACGAGGTTGAGCTCGTTGGCCAGAACGCCCTTGCGCAGAGCAGCCTTGAGCTCCTCGACGGTGAAGTCCTCCTCCATGAGGATCTTCTCCATGAG
>USGN01000215.1 GCA_900554255.1 uncultured Collinsella sp.
GGCGCGGTAATTCGCCAACTGGTGAGGCAAAACGTTTTGTCCGATGCCATACTGATAGATTCGATGATGATTTTATTCAATACGTGCAGGTCGTGAGTTACCGCCAAGAGCCGCTGGAGGGAGGCCATATGTCCGATACCGTTTGTGCCGAGAACATCGCACGCGAGGTCGACGAGGCCGCCCGTCAGCTGGCCTGGGCGGGTCGTTTGGACCTGACGCGCGCGTTTATCCAGCATGGCGACGTGACGGTGTATGCGCATGTGATCTCGGTGGCGCGGGCAAGTCTATCCTTTGCCGAGCGCCTGGGCCGCGTCGGTGTCTCGGTCGACCGCACGTCGCTGCTGCGTGGCGCCTTGCTGCATGATTATTTTCTCTACGATTGGCACGACCCCGACCCGAGTCATCGGCTGCACGGCTTTCGGCATCCGTTTTTTGCCCTAGCGCGTGCCGAGGAAGATTTTGAGCTGACGCCGCGTGAGCGGAATATTATCGTGCGGCATATGTTTCCGCTGGTACCGGTGCCGCCGACGTGTCGTGAGGCATGGATTGTGTGCCTGGCCGATAAATGGTGCGCGCTGCGCGAGACGGTCGCCGGCCGTCTGCCGCGCGAGGACGAGGCGGACGATGGCTTGGGCATAGATTCAAGTGAAGGTGCGAGCAAAAGTGCAAGCGAAGATTTGAGCGAAAAGAGGAGAGGGTAGACGGTGGGGACCGCGATTGATACGGCTTTTGGCGGCGCGACGCTTGCCGCCTGTCCGCTTTCGGCACTGGTGCTCTCGTTTGCCTTCTACGGGTTTTGCGGCTGGGCGTGGGAGTCGACGGTTTGCGCCATGCTCAATCACGGACGCTTTGCCAACAGCGGCTTTTTGCTGGGACCGTGCTGCCCTATCTATGGCGCGGGCGGCATTGCCTGTTGGCTGCTGCTGCGCGGAATTACAGATGCTTCGAGCCAGTTTGTCGCTGCGGCGCTCGTGTGCAGCGCGATCGAGTACAGCGTTGGCGTACTGTTGGAGAAAACGACGGGCGCTCGATTTTGGGACTATTCGCATCTGCCGCTTAACCTGCATGGGCGCATTTGCCTGTACTGGGCATGCGCCTTTGGCTTGGGTGCGCTCTGCATCTGTCGCGTAGTGGAACCGGCGTTGCTGGGGCTGCTCGGCCATTTGCCGGTGTTGATGGTGCGGCTGGCGGCTTTTGTCGTCGCGGTTGCAATGATCGTCGATGCGATTTGCTCGCTGGCCAGTTGGCGCCGTCTGTCCGATCAGCTGGAGCGCGTCCGGGCTGACCTTGCCGACCGCATCAACGAGTCGCTTGCCGATGCCTCGGACTCAATGCTCGAGCGCATTCCCGATTCGACGATCGACTCGGTGGCTCAGACACATATCCGCAGCCGTGCCGTTAACGCGTGGCTGGCAGAGCTGGGCGACGCGGCACTCGATGCCTTACGTGAGAAGGCTTCGATGCCGACGTTTATCTCGGACGGCGCCCGTGGTCTGGCGCTTGCAGCTCGCCGCGTTGCCGATGCCGCGCCGAGCATGCCGCGTCCGTCGCTCACCCGTCGCCTTGCCGGTAAGCGCATGAGCCGTCCGGTGCCGAGCGTGTCACTCAGCCGTCGCGACCTGCGCTTCTTCAATGCCTTTCCGCGCCTGCGCATCAATCGCTACGAAGGCGTCATCCGAGCCACCGATCTCCGTGACCGAGCCCGCGAGCTGTTTCGGCGCTAAGAGCTGGAGTCGTAGAGGCGCCTTGCAAGTGCGTGTTTCCTAGGGAAGTCACCTTATCGCTCTGCCCAATCGTGATTCCCCTAGGGAAAACACGCTACTGCCGCCGCCGACTGTGATTCCCTTAGGGAAAACACGCTAAAGAGCTCCTAGCCGTGTTTCCCCTAGGGGAATCACGTTTGAACTGAGGCTACGAGGCGTCATTGATACCAGAGGGCCTAGAGAGGGCACGGAAACTGCCGCCTGCACCTCGAGGCCAACCGTTCACCGAGCGACGTAGTTGCGGTGCGCGTCAGGACGACGTCTTTGACCTGCGGCGTCAAGCAGTACGTCAAGCTTTTGGTCAGTCAATGGCAAGAGATTGGCAAGGTGCCTTTTGGTTATGCTGCCTCTATTGGGAGGTGGCTTTCGTGAGGAATACCAGCGCACGGCAAAGGATTGAAAAACAGTTTGATGGGGCGGAGCGCTTGCAGCGTTGTCTAGTGCCCAAAACCAGGGCAGATCGCGAAGCACTTCGTTGCGCTGTAGCAGCAGGGGTGGCCGTGCGTCCGTTTAGCGGGATGTTCGTGCGCGCCTCCACGTGGGATGCGCTCAAGACGAGTCCGCGCGTTCGTTGGCGCTATGTTCAAAATACGTTTCTCGACGAGCACCCTGACGAGGCTGTCTGCTCCTTTTCTGCTGCGCTTGACCATGGACTTTGGGTTTCGAAGAAATATCTGGACACAATTCATCTTGTAGCTAGCGGGCGCTCGCATGGAAGGTGCGGTACGGGAATCCATCGGCATGAGTGCCCTCTAAATGAGGTCGAGCTAAACGGTACCGTGAAACGAACGACGCTAGAACGGACGGTGCTCGACTGCTCACTTGTTGCTTCTTTTGAAGACGGTCTGGCTATAGCTGATAGCGCCCTGCGGTTCTGCAAGCTCGATATCCAAAAGTATCGCGACTATGTTGAAGCGCTGGCGCGATGTCGCTCTGGGGCCTTGTGCGCCGAGATGGTAGCGCGCTATGCCGATGGCGCTTCGGAGAGCGGCGGCGAATCCATCGTGCGCGGATTGATTATCGCGCTGGGTTACCTTCCTCCGACTATGTTGCAAGCCGAGTTTGTTGACCCGATCGATGGCGGTACGATTCGTGCCGATATGTACTACGAGTTGCCGAATGGGCTTCGCTTAATTATTGAGGTCGATGGTTTTGGCAAATACGTTGGTGCGGACG
>USGN01000216.1 GCA_900554255.1 uncultured Collinsella sp.
GCGCACACCGCCGGCAACCAGGTCGCGCACCTCGGAGATAATGCTCTCGGCATTACGCGAATGATAGCGACCGCGAATGTAAGGGATCATGCAGAAGCTGCAAAAGCGGTTGCAGCCATCAGAAATCTTGACGTAGGCAACCGCACCCTCGACGGTACGCTTGACCTGAGGAATATAGGCGGCAATCTCGCGCTCGACACCCAGAACGTCATCGATGACCGCCACGATGCCGTCTTCCTCGTCGGCCTTCACAAAGGCAGCGACCTCGGGCAGCTCGTCAGGCAGGTCATCGCCATAGCGCGACGGCACGCAGCCGCACATGACGATGGGGCAAGAACGAACGCCGTCCTGAACCTCGTTGGCGAGCTCGAACGTGGTCTCGATGCTCTCGGACGTTGCGGAGGCGAGGAACGAGCAAGTATTGACGATGGCGATATCGGCATCCTGCGGGTCGAATGCCTCCTCGTAGCCCGCGGCGGTCAAAAGAGAACGCATGCGGTCGGTGTCAACCTCGTTCTTAGCGCACCCGAGGGTGATGTAGAGCACGGAGCCCAACGGTGTATCCATGTTGGAGAGCAGTCCTTTCGATTGATATTAGCGGTAGTTGGTGAACTGCAGCGGCTGGCCGTAGTCCTGGTCGCGCAGGAACTGGATCACGGCCTGCAGCGCATCCTTGGAAGCAGAGGAAACACGCAGTTTGTCGGCCTCAATCGTCACCTTGACCTTGAGCTTTTGATCCTTGATGTCCTTGTTGATCTTCTTGGCGGTCGCCTGGTCAATACCCTCGACGATATGGCCGAGCACGCGCACGGTGCCGCCCGATGCCGCCTGCGGAGCATCCCACGAGACAGCCTTGAGGTCGATGCCGCGCTTGATGAGCTTGGAGCTCAGCACGTCGACAATCTGTTTGGAGACAAAGTCGGCCGGGGCGTTGATCGTAAAGAGCTTGTCGCCCTTCGAAAGCTCGATCGTGGCGCCGGAATCCTTAAGGTCATAGCGCTGGGAAATCTCGCGCGTGGTCTGCTGGAAGGCATTGTCGACCTCCTGCATATTGACCTCGGACACGACGTCGAAGCTGGAATCTTTAGCCATGATGTTTCCTTTCGCGTACGAGCGGCTTAGTAGCTATCGTACGAATAGTCGGTAGAATCGGTGGGCGTCTGACCGTCAGTTGCGGTATCGGCGCCATCCGTGGACTGGGCATCGGTACCGTCGGTGGTATCGGTACCATCGGTGGTGTCGGTACCATCAGAACTTTCACCATTCTCGGAATCAGACGTCTCCTTCTTGGGAACGGTGATCGTCACGCGCGCCACGCCCGAGGTCTTGGTATCGTAACGGACCTTTTCACCGTTCTTGGTAACGGTGACATCGGAAGGCTTGGACGTGGTGATCTCGATCGAGGACTCGGGCGTATACTCCTGCTCAAAGGGGCCAGTCGCCTGGGCGCCATAGACCGACTTGCCGTCGACCTTGACCTCAATCCACGCGGTCTTTCCCTTGGCAACCGAGACCTTGACCTTCGTAACCTCGTTCTCTTCCTTCTTTGCCGTCGTCTTGGTAGCGTCCGAATCAGTCGACTCATCCGTCGCCTCATCGGTGTCTTCGTCCTCGTCGACCGTTTCGGTCTTCTTAGAAGACTTCTTAGTCGTCGTCTTGGTGGCAGCGGGCGTCTCGGGCGTGGTCTCGGGCGTCGAAGATGCGCAGCCGCGCAGAAGCACCACGATGAGCACGATCAGCAGCAACGCCACGGCACCGATGCCGGCGTAGACGATACGCGGATCGAGCCCGTTGTTTTGAGGAGTACGGGATCCGCCGCGTCCACGACCGGAACTGCTGCGGCCGCCTCCCTGAGGCATACGACCGCGATTGCTATCGGAACGGCCGCGATAGCCGCCCTGGCCCTGAAGGCTGCGCTGACCCGAGCGGGGCGCAAGTTCACCGCGGCCTTGATAGCCACGCTGGCCCGAACGCGGAGCCGAAGAGCGCTGGTCATACGGCTGTGATTGAGAGCGAAGACGCGGCGTCACCTGCGTGGTATCGGCATCCGCATAGCCACCGCGAGAGCGTCCGGTGGAGACACCACGGTGACCGCGATCGGAATAGCCGCCGTCGCCGTAGCCGGCACGAGGGTCACGCGCCACGCCGCGGGCAGCGGGAAGTGCACGGTCCTCGGGCATCGGCGTACTGCGGAACCGGTCACGCTGTGAGCGAATCTCCTCGCCCGAACCCGTCTCAGTAATATAACCGGCCTGCTGAGGACGCTGTCCATAGCGGGTCGAACGACCGCCCTGAACCATCAGAAAACGCCCGTTATCGACCGAGGAACGCGAATTGACGTAGCCGGCGGCGTCCTGAAAACGACCGCCCTGCTGCGACGTCTCGCGTTCGTATGCCATCAGGTCGTCAAAGTAGGCATTGACGACCTCACGCGGATTGAGGCCCAAAAAGCGAGCATAGCTCGAAATCATGCCCTGCGCATAGCCGCGCGGCGGCATCGAAGCAAAGTTACCGGTCTCGAAAAACTCGATGATCTGCGGCCTGATTTTGATGGTGTTGGCGACCTGCTGAATGGAAAGGCCCATTCGGCGACGCTGCTCGAGCAGCATGTCACCAAAGCGTGCAGCCATCAGAATCCTCCAAACTCACGATCTTCACGTGCCATCTCGGCGTCGACAGATTCCAGCGCGGCAAGCCCCTCCTCGTCCAACAGGACCTCGCGCGGCTTGGAACCGTCGGGCGGGCCGACGACACCCTTTTCTTCCAGCATGTCCATAATACGCCCGGCGCGCGCATAGCCAACCTTCAGACGACGTTGCAGGCCAGATGTGGAGCCCAGCTGCGATTCCACCACAATATGGGCGGCTTCCCAAATGAGCGGGTCATCGTCCTGCGGCTCGGCGACTCCGGTGCGGACAATGCCGCCACCCGCCATGGA
>USGN01000217.1 GCA_900554255.1 uncultured Collinsella sp.
TGGTCCACGGCATCCGTACGGCAACCTATAAGGTGCGTTTTGGCGGGCACGCGACCGAGTTGTATCTGGAGGACCAGACGCGCGAGCGGGCGGACGGCTCGCAGGCACACGTGATGCGTTGGTGGGTCTGGGCCTTTGATCGCACGCTCGAGGGCGAGCGCCGTAGGTAAGGACGTACGGCATTCGGGTACAATGACAGGAATCTTGTCAGCTACTGCGCTGTCGCGGCGCTTTTGAAAGGACGAAATTATGAACGATATTCAGGGCTATCAGAACGGCCCCATCGAAACCGGCGCAAGCCGTGCCAAGGAGATGTCGCCGCGTGCGTATAATCTTGCCATGTCTGCCCTCATCTTCTTGGGCTTTTGTGCCATGGGCGCTGGTGCTTACTTTACGAGCACCATGGCGTTTGCCCGCATGATGATGAGCGGCGCCGCCCTGCCACTGGTCTTTGGCTCGTTTATTTTGACCATCGTCGGCATGGTCATGATGTCGGCCGCCGCCAGCAAGCAGTCCGTGGGCCTGTCGCTCGTGGGTTACGTGATCTTTGCGAGCACCTTTGGCCTGACCGCGTCGTTTGGCCTTGCCAACTACGACCTGCCCACCATCAACACTGCCTTTATCGCCACGGCCGCCATCACCTTTGTCTTTGGCGCCTTGGGCGTGACGTTCCCCAAGTTTTTCCAGCGCGTATATGGCATCGGTTTTGGCATTCTGCTCGCTACTATTCTGGTTGAGATCGTGCTGATGTTCATGGGCGTCTCACAGACCATCACCGATCTGATCGTGATCGTGGTGTTCGCCGGCTTTATTGGCTACGACACCTATGTTGCCACGACGGTGCCGCCTACGCTGCCCAACGCCGTGCTCATGGCGTCCAATCTGTTCGTGGATATTATCAACGTGTTCCTGCGCATTCTGAACATCCTCGGCCGTCGCGACTAGTGGCGAATTGCGGCGGTGCTTGCCGTACGTGCAAATCGATGCGAAAGGCGGTCCTTCGGGGCCGTCTTTTTTGTACTCGGCGGGGTATCATGGATGGGAAAAGCCGATAGCGGCAGAGACCGAGAAAGGTGACCACTTATGGCAGACGTCGACAACAGGAACCGTAACCGCAGGTCCAACCGAGCGGGTCAGCCCAATCCCAAGCGCGAGGCCCGTGCCAAGGCCGCCGAGCGTCACGTGGCAACTGTGTCCGAAGCGTGCGCCAAGGATATCGAGCGTTCGCTTGCCGGCGTGCGCGAGTTCGATGGTATGCCTGCCGGTTTTGTCGCGGCGATGAAGGCCAAGGCCCAGAAGGCAGCGGCTGCTGAGGAGCAGGTTGCCGAGGACGTCGAGGGCGCGGAGGCTGCCGAGACCGAGACGGCGCCCGAGACCGAGGCAGCGCCTGAGCCTGCCGAGGAAATCGCCGAAGCTGAGTCCGCGCCTGCTGAGGAGCCCGCTCCGGTTCTGCCTGAGGTCACCGTGCTCGATGCCTCCGCCACGCAGGCCATCCTGGACAACGGTCGTGGCTATGCGCAGTTCTGCGACATGGCCGTGCTCGCCTTTGCCTCGTTCACCAATCCGGGCGGTGGCTATATTCAGGGTTATCTGGGCCAGGAGGCCATGCTGTGCGCCGATTCGTATCTGTACAACGTTCTCGATAAGCAGCGCAAATGGTACGGCGAGAACCGTCGCCGCAACATCAACTGCGAGCTTTACCGAAACCGTGCGCTGGTGGTGCCTGCGGTGCGCTTCGACCGCAACCACGTGCATGCATACGCCGACGTGATCGTGGCCGCCGCGCCCAACGTTAAGCGCGCCCGCCAGGAGTATCGCGTGAGCGACGATGCTCTGCTGGATGCCCTGCGCGACCGCATTCGCTTTGTGCTTGCCATCTGCGACGAGCTAGGTCGCGAGAAGCTCGTGCTGGGCGCTTGGGGCTGCGACAACAACGGCTTTGACGCCGAGGCCGTGGCCGAGCTCTTCCGCAAGGAGCTCGCGTCGGGCGACTTTAAGGTCAAGCAAGTCTTCTTTGCCGTGCCTTCTACGCGCTGGGATGAGGATTTTGCCAAGTTCGAGCACGTGCTGGCAAACTTCCCCGAGCGCAACGAGGAGTCCTATGCCCAGGTTGCCGCTCGCGCTGCGGCAGCTCGCGCCGCCGAGCAGATCCAAGCTGCTACCGAGGATGATGAGGACGAGGACGACTGGCGCAAGTACCTGTAATCGGTACGTGCTGACAGATGGGTCGAGCCGGCGGGAGAGGCTGCTTCCGTCGGTTTTTTACTGAGCGAGGGGCTTACGATGAAAAACGTTCTATGCTTTGGCGACAGCAACACCTATGGTTACGATCCGGCGGGCATGCGCGACGGCACCGCGGTGCGCTATGCGCAGGATGTGCGCTGGTGCGGCGTGGTCCAACGTGACTTAGGCGAGGGCTGGCATGTAATTGAAGAAGGCCTCAACGGCCGCACGACGGTACGCGACGACATGTGCCATCTGGACACCAATCTTAACGGCATCCGCGCACTGCCGATGCTGCTCGAGGCCCATAAGCCGCTGGACGCCATTGTGATCATGCTGGGCACCAACGACTGTAAGACGGTCTTTAACGTGACAGCTTCCGATATCGCCCGTGGCGCCATGGCGCTGATTCGCGCCGTCCGCGCGTTTCCGTGGACCGACGCTGCGCCTTGTCCGCGCATTCTGCTGATGGCGCCTATCAAGATCAAGCCGCAAATCGCCGATGTATATATGACCGATTTTGACGAGCGTTCCGTCGAGGCCTCGGAGCATTTTGGCGAGTACTACGCACATGTGGCTGAGCAGTTTGGCTGCGACTTTTTGAATGCCGCCGAGTTTGCCGAGCCGGGCGATATCGACTATCTGCATATGATGCCCGAAAGCCATGAGAGCTTGGGACATGCCGTGGCAGCCAAGCTCAAA
>USGN01000218.1 GCA_900554255.1 uncultured Collinsella sp.
GAAGCCTGAGCTTTCCCTTGCGAGTGCGGGCGAGGGGAATCGATACGGCCATCCGTCCGATGCCTGCATCGATGCCGTTAAGGAAGCGGGCGGTGTGTTCGCGTGCACTATCGAACACGGCGACATTACCGTCACGCCAACTGCGAATGGCTTTGCGATGCGATGCCAGCGACCGTGACGACGTCGTTGGCGTGTGGTGGGCCCCTGGGCTAGAATGGCACGGAACGAATACGAAGGCCTGCGGGAGGGGAGCGCAATGTCCGAAACCAGTCTGTTGCCGGCATATCTGATCGTCGGTACCGACGGCGTCAAGCGCGATCACGCCGTCTCGCGTATGAAAGCGCGTCTGGAAAAGTCGGGTATGGTCGAGTTCAACCTCGACGAGCGCGATATGACCAAAGACCCCGATATCGAGTCGATTATCGGATCGCTCAACACCTTTCCCATGGGCAGCGAGTTTCGCCTGGTAATCCTTGACGGCTGCTCAAAACTCGCCAAAGCGATCTCCGAGCCGCTTGTCGACTATCTGGCGAGTCCCAGCCCCACGACGGTTTGTCTCATCATCGCCGACTCGCTTGCCAAGAACACGCGCCTGTATAAGGCGATCGCCAAGATCGACAAGAAGGCTATCGTCGACTGCTCGGGTACCAAGCGCTGGGAACTGCCGCGCCGCGTGCAGCAGATGGCGACGCAGCACGGCAAGTCGATCTCGACGGCGGCCGCCGAAGAGCTCGTTTCGCGCTCGGGCGAGAACACCCGCATGCTCGATAACGACTTGGCTAAGCTTGCCCAGATGGTCGAGGCGCCCCAGATTGAGCTTGCCGACGTTGAGCGCTGGATTGTACGTACGGCAGAGGTCCAACCCTGGGACTTTCTCAATGCGGTCTCGGCACGTGACATGCGACGCTCGCTCGAGCTTTTCAATCTATTGCCCGCCAAGAGCTACGTGTGGACTTACACATTGCTGTGCGGCCGCATCCGCGAGCTTATCGTCGCCAAGGCGCTCGATGGGCGTGGGCAGGGGCGCGAGCTCGCCGCGACGCTCAAGCTTCAGGCCTGGCAGGTCAAGAACCACCTTACCTGGGCACGTCGTTTTTCGATGACCGAGCTCGTCGCCGCGCTCGAGGGTGCCGTCGATGTGGAGCTCGCGCTTAAGGGTTCGGCCGATTCTCAGACCGCGCTTTTGCTCTGGATTACGAACATCTTGAGAAAATCGTGATGATACCTGCCTATTTGACAAATTCGTTCTATCCCTTTGAGGGGGAGCGTGCTATAGTAGGCGCTTGCATGACCTCACCGTGTCTCAGAGGTGTCATACATTTTTTGCAAGGAACTCGAAAGGAACTCCAGAAGTGGCAAACATCAAGTCTCAGAAGAAGCGTATCCGCACCAATGAGGCAGCTCGCATGCGTAACAAGGCTGTCAAGTCCGAGCTCAAGACGCTGACCAAGCACGTCCAGTCCGCCGTCGCCGAGGGCGACGCCGAGAAGGCCCAGGCTGCCCTCAAGACCGTCACCAAGCGTCTCGACATGGCTGCCGCCAAGCATGTTATCCACAAGAACCAGGCTTCCAACCGCAAGTCCGGTCTTGCCAAGCTCGTGAACAGCATCAACGCTTAAGTTGTAAATTTCACACCACACAGATTACGCGCATAAATGGAGCCTGTTTTATGGAACAGGCTCCATTTTTTGTACCGCTCGGGTAAGATAGTCCGCATGAATACTTCAATTGACATTTCCCACATCCGCAACTTCTCGATCGTTGCGCACATCGACCATGGCAAGTCCACGATCAGTGACCGCATCCTCGAGCTCACCCATACCGTCGATGAGCGCGACATGGAGTCGCAGCTGCTCGACACCATGGATATCGAGCGCGAGCGCGGCATCACGATCAAGTCCAATGCCGTCCGCGTGTCCTATGACGCCGACGACGGCGAGACGTATCAGTTCAACCTGATCGATACGCCGGGCCACGTGGACTTTACCTATGAGGTCTCGCGTTCGCTGGCCGCCTGCGAGGGCGCGGTGCTCGTCGTCGATGCCACCCAGGGCGTCGAGGCGCAGACTGTTTCCAACGCGACGCTCGCCATGAACGCCAATCTGGACATTGTGCCGGCCATCAACAAGATCGACCTGCCCTCGGCCCATCCCGATGAGGTTAAGACCGAGATCGAGGATGACCTGGCGATCCCTGCCGATGACGCCGTGTGTGTCTCGGGCAAGACCGGCGAGGGCATCCACGATCTGCTGGAGTCCATTGTCTTTCTGATCTCTCCGCCCAAGGGCGATGCGAATGCGCCGCTCAAGGCACTCATTCTGGATTCATACTTCGACGAGTATCGTGGCGTCGTCGCCACGGTGCGCGTCTTTGACGGTTCCATCAAAAAGGGCGATACCCTGCGCATGATGCAGGCAAAGGGCGACTTTTTGGTCGATGGCGTGGGCGTCAAGCGTCCCGCCGAGACCCCGGTCGACGCGCTGACGGTCGGCGAGGTCGGATACGTGGTCACGGGCCTGAAGGATCCCGAGGCCGTTCGCGTGGGCGATACCCTCACGTGGGCGTCGAATCCCTGCCCCGAGCCGCTTCCCGGTTACCGCGAGGCTAAGCCCATGGTCTATACGGGCCTGTTCCCGATCGATAACAAGGACTACGAGAACCTGCGTGACGCGCTCGATAAGCTGCACGTCAACGACCCGTCGTTGGTATGGGAGCCCGAGACCTCGGTGGCGCTCGGCTTTGGCTTCCGCGTGGGCTTCTTGGGCCTGCTGCACATGGAGGTCGTCAAGGAGCGCCTGGAGCGCGAGTTCAACCTGGACCTGATTGCCACGAGCCCTTCGGTGGACTATCACGTCTACAAGACCGACGGCGAGATGAT
>USGN01000219.1 GCA_900554255.1 uncultured Collinsella sp.
CTCAACGAGCTCGCGACAGGTCTTTTTATCGATGCCCGTAGCTTTGACCAGTGCCGATACCGTCTTGTCAACGTCCTCGATAAGCTGAGGATTCACGGCGATGTTGCGGCATTCGACCGACGACGTCAGCACGTTGCCGTTACGGTCGTAGATGGTACCGCGCTTGGCATATAGCGTCTGCGCGAGCAAGCGACGTGCATCGGCGCGGTCGCGTAACTTATCGGCTTCCACGATTTGATAGTCGGCAAGGCGAAGGACGCCTAAACCCAAGCCAAGCCCGATAAAGCCCATGACGGCTTTGCGACGGGGCAGCGGCGTGCCCGTGAGCCATTCGGTCGACGAGCTCTTGCGCGGTCTGGTGTTATGCATTTGAGGACCACTCGAGCCACGGAGACGCGACGCGGGGTCGTTGCCATAGGACGGCCTCGCGTTGTAAGATGGCCGACCCGTTCCTTGATAACCAGAACGTCCCCGCGATGAGGGACGTCCAGAACCGCGACCCCCGTCGGAGCCGCGGCGATAGTCATTTGTCATACTCAGCTACCGTCTTGCTACTGAGCGGTCGCGGTCGCGTTGGCGCCCGCGGCTGCATCCTGCGAAAAGTCAAGTGTAACGCTCTCGCTGGGCTCCACCATGCCATAAGCGCCCGCAAGGTCGCGAATGCGCGTGTCGGCGCCATAGACCGAATGCATGACCTCCAGGTCGGAGCTCTCGTCGGTCGCCTTCTCGAGCGTGTTGGTAAGCGCGGCGTTGCTGTTGAGCACCTGGGCCGTAACGCCGGCGAGCGCCACACGGGCGACACCGATCGTCATGAAGATGGCCGCAATGATGCAAAACGTTTTAAGAACGCTCATGAAAACCGGGCTTACCGCCTGGTTTGCCTGACGGCCCGCGCCCGTGTAGACATCAAAGCGCGGCGTGCGCTGCTCACGGGGAGCAACGGGGGCCTGCGGCGTCTCACGATAGGCGGGCATGGCGTTCATATCATAGGCGAGTGCTGCGCTTGAAGTGTTGTAGCCCATGATATGCCGCCTCCCATCCCGAGTACGTTGGTAGTGTGTTTAAGCTTCGTTTATGGTGCGAGCGGGAGGTCCAATATCGCGCGGTCGCGCCTACAGACGCTGCGCCACGCGGATTTTGGCTGATCTCGCCCGAGGGTTGCGCTCAACCTCATCAGGCTGGGCAACCAAGGGTTTGCGGGTGATGACCTTGAGTATCGGCACGTTGCCGCACACGCACACCGGAATCTCCGGTGGACACGTGCACCCCTGGCTCATCTCCTTAAAGTGGTTCTTTACGATACGGTCCTCGAGCGAGTGATACGAGATGACGCAGATACGTCCGCCCGGGTTGAGCCACCTGGTGGCGGCATCAAGCCCTCGTTCGAGCACATCGAGCTCGTGATTGACCTCGATGCGAATGGCCTGGAAACTTTTCTTGGCTGGGTGTCCGCCATGCCGACGAGCGGCAGCGGGGATACCAGCCTTGATGATCTCGACAAACTGGCCGGTGGTTTCGATCGGCTCATGCTCGCGGCGGCGCACGATCTCACGCGCGATCTGCGAGGCGAACTTCTCTTCGCCGTAGACGCGTAGAATCCGGGCGAGGTCGTGTTCGTTATAGGTGTTGATGACCTCAGCTGCGTTTAAGGTGTTGTTACCCGGATCCATCCGCATGTCCAATGGGGCGTCCTCGTTGTACGAAAAGCCCCTGCCAGGGATATCGAGTTGCGGCGACGAAACACCCAAGTCGAACAGGAAGCCATCGACCCCGGGCACCTCGGCCGAGCAAAGAAGCTCGTCCAAGTCGCCGAAGTTGCCCTTCAGCAGCTGGTGCGGTACGCCGGGAACCTCGCGGTCCAGACGGGCGCCAGCGGCCTCGAGGGCCATGTCGTCCTGATCGACGCCGAGCAAAACGGCGCTCCATATAAAATACACTGCTTTGTTCATAGAATCCTTGATTACAGATTGCTCTCCACAATGCGAACCAGTTCCGCCAGAAATTTGCCGATGATGGGCAGATTGGCCAGCGCGATGTGCTGGAGCACATACAGGAGCAACGCGCCCAGCACGGTAAAGCCGATGGAAAAGCCGATTCCCCTTGCCATACCGCTGGCTAAATCCAAAACGAACCGGCGTTTCCATGCGTAGCGAGGGGGCAGGCTTTTTTCGATCTGCGTCAGTTGCGCGGAGATACGGTTCAGCGAATCCTCAATGTCAGACAATGCCACACACCTCTCTTTTCCCTTTAGCATAACAAAAGAGCGGCGGGCTATTCCGTCTGCGCGGAAAACCGACCGATATCCCGCATCGCGGCAAAAAAGACGTTGCGGCGCCTTCATCAAAGCCCAAACGGGCGAAGAAACGGACAAAACAAAAAAGCAGGGTTTCCCCCTGCTTGGCAAGCTTACAGCAGACGCTTGATCTGCTCCATGGAAGCAGTCTGCGCATCGGTGATTTTTTTGAGGGAATCGTAGTATTCCGAGGTCTGCTTGCGCAGCGCGGTAAGCTGGCTGGTCAAATCGGCGATTTTGCTCTGCGCATCCGAACGGATGGTTGCGGCGTCCTGATTGGCCTTGTTGATGATTTCCGCCGCGCGGGTATCCGCCGCGGAGACAATCTCTTCATAAGCGCCCTTGGCCTTGCTCAGTACAAGCTCAAAGCTCTCGCTGGAATGGCGGTCATCCTGAGCCGGACGAGCGGTGGGCGCGGCGGTCACGACCGCGGGCTGGCCGGATTTGGCCGCCTGAAGGTCGGCGCGCGCCTGATTCAGCTCGGCGGTCAGCTGCGCGACCTGCTCCTTGAGCTTGTTGGACAGCGGCAGAACGGCAACCTTATACGGCGCCAGTGCCGGATGAAGTCTCAGGACGATACG
>USGN01000220.1 GCA_900554255.1 uncultured Collinsella sp.
GGATAACACCGGATTTCCGATCCACCGTGACGCCGGGGAAATTGCCCACGTGCTGGTTGGAGCCGGTGAGCTGGTTGAACAGCGTGGTCTTACCGCAGTTTTGGTTGCCAGCGAGGGCAAAATGCAGCGGCGCGCCCTCAGGCACGGCCGTCTTCGCGGCGCGGGGCGAATACGTCCCCTCGCCCAGGGCCGGATGCTCCGTCGTGCCGATTGCGGCGTTAGCGCGCGGACCCGCATCGGTGTCGTGAACACCCACGAGCTCGATGCGAGCGGCATCGTCCTTGCGCAGCGTCAACTCGTAGCCACGCAGGCGGATCTCGAGCGGGTCACCCATGGGGGCGTACTTCATCATGGTGACTTCGGTGCCCGGCGTTAGGCCCATGTCCAAAATATGTTGTCGGAGTGCCTGGTCGTCCGATGCCACCGATGCGACAACGGCGTCCTTTCCAATCTCGAGTGTATCGAGCTTCACGTCCGTGTTCCTCCCCCGGCGCCCACAGGGCGTTGCATTTATGTTCACCATGGCTAACCGTTTGCCATGGCTAACCAATTTTAAGCTTACATGATAGCGTGAACACACAATGACGTTCAATCGACAGATTGCTGCAAGGAACGTCCCCAAGTGCCGGCACAAAAGAAACGTCCCCGAGTGCCAAGTGCCGCAAGAGTGTCCCTTTCGACTAGTCGCTTAAGAACGTCCCCAATGACTACCTACGCCAAGCCCTTGACAGCTAGGACGATGCCGATGTCTTGGAAC
This sequence comes from uncultured Collinsella sp., assembly GCA_900554255.1. Classification (GTDB taxonomy): domain Bacteria; phylum Actinomycetota; class Coriobacteriia; order Coriobacteriales; family Coriobacteriaceae; genus Collinsella. Next base: position 758 of record USGN01000220.1, read on the forward strand.
CGACAGCGAAAGCCCGCCAGGGCGAGCAAGGTGCCCTGAAACGAGGCGGCATTGACCTTCTGGTCATGCCGCCGAAGTTGAAAGGCAGATTGCCGCCCTGGCGGGCTTGCAGCGTCAAGTGGTTACGGCGTTTGGTAAAACGCCGTAACTAAAACCCGTGGCGCTCCAGAAAGCGGAAGGCTAGGCGAATCCAGGGGCGGACCGCCACCTGCTTGTCCTCGTTGTCGACCGCGGTGTTGGCGTTGCCGAGCGAAAGGCCGTGACCGCCCTGGTCAAAGACGTGCATCTCGCAAGCGACGCCCTCCTCCGCCATGCGTTGGGCAAACGGATAGACCTGCGCGATCGGCGCCGTCTTGTCGTCGGACACGCCCCATACAAAGGTCGGTGGCATCTGACGCGAAACATGCGTGGTGGGGCAGATGTCGGCCAGATGCTCGTCAGTTGCCTCGCCGCCCGTCACCATCGACAGGTAGTCGTTGAGCAAATCGCGCCCCGTCTTGCCGCCCGTCTTGGGCACGCGCAAGTCAATGCGCGGATCGCGCGTCTGCATGTCGCGCACATAGGCAAAGTCGAGCAATGGATAGCCCAGCACCACGGCATCGGGACGAATGTCGTCCGGACGCGCCCCGGCAAGTGCCGCGAAGGGGCCGGTCTTCCACTGTGTTGCCAGCGAGGCGCAAATCATGCCGCCAGCAGAAAAGCCCACGACGCACACGCGCTTGGGGTCGACATGCCACTCGTCGGCATTCGCGCGCACCGTGGCGACCATCTTGGCAAGATCTGCCTGGGGGTGCGGAAAGCTCACGTCACCCGTAGAACTCGTGACATAGTTGAGCACAAAGGCCTGGTAGCCGCGGTCCAAAAACGCAAACGCCACCGGGTCCTGCTCGTGCGGAGCGATATGCGTAAACCCGCCTCCGCCGCAGATAATTACCGCGGGACGGCGGCCATTGGGCTTGTCGGGCAGCGGCTCGGCACCCAGATACGTAAACGTCGCCGGGTATTCCTCGGTCGGCTCCTCGCCCCACAGCGCATGGTTCTCAATAATCATAGGTGCTCCCTCCGTGCGATTCGTGCGCACTCGTTTTTCGCACCTTAGCGTACCCCACTTGAGCCCGCGGCGCAGAAACACCCCCGCAATAAGTTGGCCTTCAACTGATATATCACAAAATCGCTGTTCAGAGGTATCGTTAGGCAGCGTAAAATAGGGGCGCTGACCGTGCTGGGAAACACGTACGAAACGTTTCCGGCAAACCACACGCGTGCAACATGCGCGCCTGATACGTTGGAGGCATCTATGGGTCTGCTCGATTCGCTCAAGTCCACGTTCACCTCGTCGGGCGAGGCGTCCGTTCCGCCCGCAGCAAGCTTCGCCACCCGCGAAGGCGTCATCTATGCCCCCGTCAACGGCGTGCTCGTCAATCTGAGTGAGGTTCCCGACGAGACCATCGCCTCGGGCATGCTCGGCCAGGGCTATGGCATCGAGCCCATTACCGGCACCATTTACGCCCCCGCCAACGGCCGTATCGGCGCCACCACCGTCACCAACCACTCCATCGGCATGATTACCGAGGACGGTCTGCGCGTGTTTATCCATGTTGGCCTGGGCACCGTGGAAATGAACGGCAAGGGTTTTGCCCGCTTTGTCGAGATGGGCGATGTGGTCAAGGCAGGCCAGCCGCTCATCAGCTTCGACCGCGAGGCCATTAAGGCCGCTGGTCACGAGGACATCGTGACCGTCATCGTCTCCGAGCTCAATCGTCTTAAGAGCATCGACCATGTCGGCGAGTCTGGAACGCTTATCGGCGGCAACCCGCTCGTCAAGCTTGGTGATCCGCTGCTGGTTGCCAAGACCAAGTAGCAGACTGCCGTCACATAACGGGTCAACCACCCGTGCATCTTTGCCGCATCTGTGTTGTTGTTTTTGCCTATGTAGAGGTTCTGAAACGTTTCTATATAGGCAGCTGAGCATCAACGCAGGTGCGGCTTTTGCGTAGCGAAGCATCGTCCCGCGGCATGTTGTTCAACCGCACGAACCCCCTTCCTTTGTCCGCGCAGAGCGCTAGACTGCTAGGTCGACATTGGAGGAAGATCGATGCAAAACAC
>USGN01000221.1 GCA_900554255.1 uncultured Collinsella sp.
AGAAAGGTGATTATTTCGCGGCGTGAACACCGCCCGTTTCACGCTTCCCGTAGCGGTGCCCACGCCGTTTCCGTATCACCCGTTTCGCGGATGCGTATCGCCTAGCCCTTCTTGGCCATCAGCTTTCTCACGTTCACGTCGCCGAGGTCGATTCGGACGGCCCCTTGCACCAGGCGGTCGATCATGGCGTCGGCCTGGACGCCCCCTCCCAGCATGCCGTGCCATTCCGATGGCGAGTACTGCGTGCAGATGACGGTCGACTTGTCGGTGTACCTGCGCTCAACCAGCTCGAACATGAAGCTGATGTCGACGTCGTCGACCTCCTCCGTCAGCCACTCGTCAATGCAGAGCAGGTCGTAGCGCGCGTACTTCCTCAGTATCTTGCCGTCGGTCCTCTCCGTGGCGGCGAGCTCGTCGCGCTCCATCAGCAGGTCCGGGAGGCGGATGTAGCGGACGCTCTTCCTCATGCGGCACGCCTGCTTGGCGATCGCGCACATGAGGTAGCTCTTGCCCGTCCCGGTGCACCCCTCGATAACGACGCTCCCGGCGCCGTTCATGAACTGGCATGTGCCCAGCTCCCTTATGGCGACCCCGTCTATGCCGCGGCCCTCGTATATCATCTCGCCCATCTCCGCGTCGGGAAAGCGCAGCCTGGCGCGCTGCAGCATGCGCTTGACGCTCGAGGCCCTCTTTTCCTCGTACGCGTAGTCCACGACCATCCTCATGCGCTCGTCGAAGGGCACCGCGATGCAGGTGCTGTCCGCATCCTGGATGTCCAGCGCATCGACCATCTCTCCCATGGCCATCTCCCGCAGCTTCCTCCTGGTCTCCTCGTCAATCATCGTATCCTCGCATTCTTCGTGGAAGTCGTTCAGTCTCTGTAGTAGTCGGCGCCGCGAAGGTGGCCGCGGGGCCTTCCGCCGCCCGGGCGCTTCGGCTCCGGCGACTCGCCGCGCTCGAGGTTCGCGTCCAGGATGGCCTTTATGTGCCGGTATCGCGGGCTCCTTATCTTGGGGAGCGCGTGGTCGCAAGCGGCCTCGAGCCTGTCCTTGCCGTATCTCCTCGAGAGGCGAAGGACGGACAGCGAGGGGTTGTAGGCCTGCTCCTTGAGCTTCACGCCGTCGAATATCCGATCCACGACGGCGCGGCAGCTCGGGCCGACGTCGGACGCCCATCCCTTGATGCGGACGTCGTCCCACTCCGGCTTCGCGAACGAGTCGGGCATGTGGGCAGGATCGGTGGAGTAGCCGTTCTTCACGTACGGGGGCAGCAGCCTGTGGGTGGCTATGCGCTCCCCGGCGTGGTAGATTCCGATGGTGGACTCGCCGACCCGCAGGTCGACTTTGCGCCCCGCGTAGCGGCAGGGCACCGAGTAGCGGTTCTTGGCGTAGACGACGTGGAAGTCAAGGTTGACCGATCTGCCGTACACCCACTCCGCGACGTCGTAGCGGACGTCCGGCAGGGGCCTGAGCTGGGCGGCCTCGACTTCCGAGAAGACGCTGTCGCGGCTGCCCTCCCTCTTCTGGAACGGGTGCGCGTTGTAGTCCGACAGGCACTTGCGCACCGCCAGCTGCACTTGGTCGAAACTCGTGAACACCTCGTTCCTGAGCTGGGCGATCACCCAGGTCGCCGCGTCCTTGACGGTGCCCTCGGCGGAAGCCTTCTGCTTCGGCTTCCTGACCTGGGCGGGCATTATGGCCGTCATGTAGTGCTCGCCCAGGGCCTCGTAGGCCTCGTTTAGGACTATCTCGCCCTCGCGCGGGTGCTTCAAGACGCCGGTCTTGAGATTGTCGCACACGCACCTCTCGGGGACGCCTCCCCAGTACTCGAACATGTGGACGTGGCACCTCAGCCAGGTTCGCTCCCTCATGTCCAGCGTCGGCTCGAAGTACGCCTTCTGGCTGAACGGCAGCACGCCGACGAACAGGTACACCTTGCTGACCGCGCCCGTGACGGGGTCAGCAAGGCCCTTCCCGATCGTGGGGCCAGACCAGTCGACTTCGCACGAGACGCCCGCCTTGTGGTCTATCCGCTTGGTGAGGCTGTTGGCCGTGACGTGGTCCCCGTAGCCCTCGCAGAACTTGGTGTAGCCCATCGCCACCTTGTGGAGCCGCGCGCAGTCCGACCTGTACTCGTCGTGAAGAAGCCTGAGGTTGACGCCAACCTTGGCCATCTCGGCGTGGACGTAGGCCCAATCAGGCTGCTCGAACACGTCCTCGCGGACGTGCTTGTCGGGGTAGAAGAGGCGGTACACCTCGTCTTCCGGCATGTCGCAGATGGCGTGCCAGGTTATCCCCCTGCCGTCTGCGATGTTGAACACGTCGCAGACGCTCTCCATCGACATGTGGCGGGTTGTGGCTATCGACCTCCTCGACACCCCTTGCTCGCGAAGCTCCATGATGAGCTTCGCCTTTATCTTTCTCGCCATGTCGGTGACTCCTTTCGTCAAATCGGTTGCATGGCGAGTTCGATTTTATGAAAGGGAGGGTTGGCCTTATACGGATGGCGCGAAACGGGTGATACGGAAGATGCGAAACGGCTACACAGGGAGGCGATACGGAGAGCGCGAAACGGGTGCTACTGAGAGCGCGCAATACTCAAATCTCCTCCGCCGTGTCGAAGATGCGCGCCACAGAGACGTATTTGTCCTCGACTTCAATAGGAACCTCACCGACCATGTTGTATATCTCGGCGAAGATGCGGTTGAGCTCCTCCTCGTTCGCTTTGAGCCTGTTGAAGCGATCCTCGCACTCCTTTTCCCATGCGGCGTATTTATCGGCTATCAGTTGTCGTAATTCTTGCAGATGTACAGCATTGGCTGATTGAGGTATCCATAATCTTAAATAACC
>USGN01000222.1 GCA_900554255.1 uncultured Collinsella sp.
CGTTGCTCCGCAGGAGCAGGAAAGACGGGCCTCATGCGCGAGGACGTTTTCAAAACCAAGCCCGGTCCCGGCCGGACAGCCCACGAACGCTACAGGTTCTTGACACCCATCGCGCGCATGGCGTTCAGGATCGCGATGATCGCCACGCCTACGTCGCCGAACACGGCAAGCCACATGTTGGCGATGCCCAGTGCCGCAAGCACCAGAATCAGCAACTTAATACCCAGCGCAAAGATGATGTTCTGCCAGACAATCGCCATGGTCTTGCGTGCCACGCGGATCGCGCGGGAGATGTTGGACGGCTTGTCATCCATGAGCACGACGTCCGCCGCCTCAATTGCGGCGTCTGAGCCCATAGCGCCCATGGCGATGCCAACGTCTGCGCGGGTAAGCACGGGTGCGTCGTTGATACCGTCGCCGACAAAAGCGAGCTTGCCCTTGCCGCTTTCGCCCGCGAGCAATGCCTCGACGCGCTCGACCTTGTCGCCCGGCAGCAGCTGTGCGTGGAACTCGTCGAGCACCAGCTGCTTAGCCACAGACGCCGCAACCTCCTCGCGGTCGCCCGTGAGCATGACGGTGCGCTTGACGCCGGCGGCGTGCAGGTCGCGAATCGTTTGCTCAGCATCGGCCTTGACGGTGTCTGCAATCACGATGTGGCCGGCGTACACGCCGTCAACGAGCACATGCAGAATTGTTCCGACGACCTCGCAATCGGGCGCTTCGACTCCGGCCGCGGCGAGCATCTTTGCGTTGCCAACGACGACGTGCTTGCCGTCGATGGTTGCCGTCACGCCGTGGCCCGCGTCGTTGGCGGAGTCGCTAACGCGCTTGGGGTCGACCTCGCCCTGGTAGGCGACACGCACGGACTGCGCGATGGGATGGTCGGAGAACGACTCGGCAAGGGCGGCGACCTCGAGCAACGACTGCTCGGTATAGCCGGCCTCGGGGTGTACCGCCACGACCGAAAACGTGCCGTTGGTGAGCGTGCCGGTCTTGTCAAAGACGACGGTGTCCACATCGGCGAGCGTCTCGAGGTAGTTGGAGCCCTTGATGAGGACGCCCAGCTTGGATGCACCGCCAATGCCGCCAAAGAAGCTGAGCGGGACGCTAATCACGAGCGCGCACGGGCAGCTGACGACCAGGAAGGTCAGGCCGCGCAGGATCCAGTCGGACCAGGCGCCGGTGACCAAGCCGCCGCCGAGCGCGAGTACCGCGGCAGCGCCGGTGACGGCGGGCGTGTAGACGCGGGCGAAGCGCGTGATAAAGTTCTCGGTGCGCGCCTTCTTTTCGCTGGCATTTTCCACGAGCTCCAGGACGCGTGCGACGGTGGACTCGCCAAAGGGCTTGGTGGTGCGCACGTGGATGAGGCCCGTCATGTTGATGCAGCCGCTGATGATGTCGTCGCCGGACTTGGCGGGGCGGGGGATTGACTCGCCCGTGAGAGCGGCGGTGTCGAGCTGGGTTTCGCCCTCGACGATGACGCCGTCGATAGGCACGCGCTCACCGGGCTTGACCACGATCACGGTGCCGACGGCGATGTCATCGGGGAAGACCTGCTCGAGTGTGCCGTCGGGCTGCTCGACGTTAGCGTAGTCGGGCGCGATGTCCATCATGGCACTGATCGACTTGCGGCTCTTGCCCACGGCGTACGCCTGAAACAGCTCGCCGACCTGGTAGAACAGCATGACAGCGGCGCCTTCGGCCATGTGCGGGTCGGTATCGGGGAAGAGCACCATGGCAAACGCGCCGATGGTCGCGACGGCCATGAGGAAGCTCTCGTCGAAGGCCTTGCCGCGGCGGATGTTATTGAATGCCTTTTGCAGTACGTCGTAGCCGGCAATCAAAAACGGCACGAGGAACAGCACAAAGCTGGCGTAGATGTCGCCCGGGGTGCCGAATGCGGCAGTGAGGGTGCCGAGCTCATCGAGGACGTACACCACGGCAAAAATGCCCAGCGCTACCAGGATGCGGTTGCGCTTATGCTCGAGTGACTCTTTTTTCTTGCGCTTCTTCTTTTTCTTTTTGGGGTCGGCGGTGGCCATGACTCGTATCCTCCCATTTGAATGAATGAACACTCGCTCATATAATTTCGCGAGCAAAGGCCGCGGCAAGCGCGGCCTTGCAGGTTGGCGTAAACCTGGGCTAGAGAATGATCTCGCAGTCCGGCTCGGCGTCGGCCGTAAACTCAACAACGCGGTTGAGCACCTCGTCGAACTCAGCATCATCGGCCTCGAGCGTCAGCTTCTGGGTCATAAAGTTGACGGACACGGATTTGACGCCCTCGAGCTTGGCCAGCTCGTCCTGAAGCTCGCGCGCACAGTTGGCGCAATCGATCTCATCGAGCTTGTACTGCTTTTTCATGGTGGGTTCCTTTCCCGTTTTTGCGGCTTGGGTGCAGGCCGCGCTGGTACCGTGGTTGGTTGCTATTCGCAGATATGGCTCATGCCCTGGTTGAGCATGGTGTAGACGTGGTCGTCGGCGAGCGAGTATAGGATATTGCGCCCGTCGCGCCGGAATTTAACCAGGTGCGACTGCTTGAGTGTGCGCAGCTGGTGCGACACTGCCGACTGCGAGGTTGCGGTCGCCTCGGCGATGTCGGCCACGCAGAGCTCGCGGCCCATGAGGGCATAGAGAATCTTGATGCGCGTGGTGTCGCTGAAGACCTTGAACAGGTCAGCGAGGTCGTAGAGAAGCTCCTCGTCGGGAAGGTCCTCGGGTGAGCAGGTGGTGGGGATCGCGGGTTCGGTGGCCTCGATGTCGGGTTTCGTTTCATCAACGCGGATGCTCATTGCAATATCCTTTCATATGAACATGCGCTCATATAACTCATTTCCGATTATA
>USGN01000223.1 GCA_900554255.1 uncultured Collinsella sp.
AAGATACGCCCCGCCGGCGCCGAGCATGGTATTGATGCCCTGTGGGAGCTTGGCCACAATGTCGTCGCACTGAGCTGCGGAGAGAGCTGCACGCACTTCGTCGTCAGTGGCCGTAGGCTTGGAGGCGCGCACGTTATCGGCAAGTGTTTGCCGGAACAGCTGGTTGGTCTGGAACACGAAGGCGACCTGGTCCATAAGCTCGTGCGGATCCATATCGCGAACGTCCACACCGCCTACGAGCACTCGACCCGAGGAAACATCCCAAAAACGCGGGATCAGGCTTGCGCAGGTTGACTTACCGCCACCCGAGGGACCCACCAGGGCGAGGGTGCTACCCGCGGAAACGCTAAAGCTCACATGGCTAACGGCAGGTGCTTCGGCACCCTCGTAGGTAAAGCTCACATCCTCAAATCGCACGTCGCTGCCGGCAGGGTGCTTGGGTTGGGCGGTCACGGAGAGCTGCTTGGAATCCATGACGCTTCGAATACGAGCCAGCGAATCGGCACTCATCTGAGAGGCCTCGCCCACAAACATGAGCTTGGTCATGGCCGTCGGCACCACGGCCGAAAATATCGCGTAAAACGTGAAGTTGGCCATAAAATGCGCGAAGTCCGTCTCGCCCGGCGCCAACAGCAACGCCACGGGCAACAGGAATGCCACAAGACCATTGAGCGCGGTAAGGTTGAGTACCTGCGGACCTCGACAGAACGTGCCTGCATAGTTTTGTGCCATGTCGGCGTATTCGGCGATCGCATCGTGGAAGGCCTTAAAGGAGTAGACCGTCTGCTGAAACACCTTGACAACGGGGATGCCACGTACGTATTCGGTGCCGGTCTTGTTCATCTTGACCAGCGCTCCCATGTAGGCCTTCATGAACTCGGCGCCTTTGCCGCTCATCATGGTGGCCATGGCGCCAAACGAAACGACGACCGAGATAAGGCATGCCGCCCCCAAACGCCAATCGAGCGCGAAAAGCAGCACGAGCAAGCCCACGACCATGGCGGCGGCGCCTGCGATATCGGGCAGCATGTGTGCGAGCAAAGTCTCGGTGGAGGCGGCACATCCGTCTACAACACGACGCAGCTCACCGGTGGCGTGCGTGTCAAAGTAGCCAAGCGGCAGCTTAAGCAGGTGCTCGCTCGTAGTTTTGCGAATATTGGATGCGCAGCGAAACGCAGACAGGTGCGTGCACATGAGCCCCACGAAATAAGCTACGATGCTTGCCAGGGCAAAACCCACGGCCCACCAGCCATACATCGCGATATCGGTGACTTCGCTCCAGTTAGGTGCCACGGCGATCAGATTGCGTGCGACAAGCCAAATGCACACGAACGGGCCAAAGCTCAGCAGCTGCGAGAGCGCCGAGAGCGCCATGCCCAAATACGTTAGGAATTTGCGGTCACCAGCATATGCAAGCAGCTCGCCGATACCGCCGCCTTCCTTTTTTGATTCCTTTGCCATGAGATTCCTTTCTAACGGCTTGAGAGTTAACCGTAATGAACTTATCATTGGCATGTTAGCCATGGCTCACAATCAACCGAGCTGTGGACGTTTCTGCAAAGGAAAGGGACGCTTTTGCAAATGCGGCGGGCAGCGACCGACATAACTGAGCTCTACGCACCACAGTTTGAGCAGTTTGGCCTGGAGCTTTCCGGCAAGGGCGCTGTCTTTACCGGCGAGGTGGCAAACGATCGGGCGCACGGACGCGCATGGATCATGCCTCTCTCCCCTGCCTGCATTGTCATGGAGCATTTCATCACCCCGACGCACGATATGTACCTGGCCGAATACACACCCGAGCCGTACGCCTGCGTGAGCGAAGTCAGCGCGCCCACACTTACATGCATGCCCGAGACTGGCATAACGCCCGCGAACCTCAAACCATCGCATGGACCGTGGCCAAACAATGCCGTTTGCAGCTTTATCCAAGATAGCTGTGGCGAGGAATTAAGCCCGCTGTTTGCGGGGGAACTTTATCACTCGCGCTCGGTGCTCTTTTTGCCTGGATATTTTGACGAACTGGAGCACCGCTATCCCACCGAGTTCGCGGGAATCTTTGAGGCGTTTGCCGAGCCATGGCACGAGGAAGCGACGTCTGCCATCTATCACACGCTGCGCCGGATTAACGAGGACCGTGCCCAAACCGTAGGCGGACACGTCTATATGCAGGGCATCGTGGAGACCATGGTCGCGGAGCTCGCCTGTTCGCGCGCGGCCCACAAGCAGGCGCGGCAGGCGGCAGACACACGCGTCAGCATAACCATGGCCGAAGAAGCAACGGCAATGATTGAGCGCACGCTCGACAAAGGCAGACATGTGGGTATCAACGAGGTGGCCGAGAGGCTCTACACAAGCCGCTCCAAACTATGCGCCACCTTTAAGGCCCAAACCGGCGAGTCCCTGGGCGCCTACATTCGCAGACGCCGTATGGAGCGAGCGCAGGACCTTTTGGCAGATAGCGCGCTCACGATAGCGCAGGTGGCAGAGCGTCTAGGCTACCCTCAGCAGGCCGCCTTCGCCCAAGCCTTCAAGCAATACACCGGCATGACACCCACGGCTTGGCGAAGCAAGCATCGCTAAGGCCCAAGCTCCCTGGCCGTAACGGAGCGATTAATTAGCCGCCGCCCGTCAGCTCACCCGGGATCTAAACGTCAAGATGCGCACAATCAAGCGCCTTTTTGATAAGAGGGACAGATCGATCAGCCAAATACAACGGAATGTTGAGCACCCCGTCGTCGAGCTTTAGGTTCTTAAGTGAGTAGCGGACCCTCAATGGAGTCGTCTCCGCATGCTTGTCGGCATAGTA
>USGN01000224.1 GCA_900554255.1 uncultured Collinsella sp.
TGGGCAAACGTCATTTCCACCACAATGGGGACAGGCACCTTTGTGGTGGTTTTTGCTTTAGTAGATGTGTGGGACATGTCTTACAATCTACCAAGTAGTTCGTGCTGGCAAAAACGGAGAGAAGGGGCTTGATGCGTCCTTAATGTTTCATGCGGATAGATTGATTTGACAGACGGTGGCGAATGCCCGCCGTCCGCATTCGTATGAAACAAGGAGTCTCCATGCTCGCCTCTCTTTTCTCAAAGCCTCAACCTTCGCTGTCCGTGCAGGCCAAACGCCTGGTGGCGATGCGCTTTCTCATCTACACCGGTTTTCAGACCAGCTACTTTATCGGCGTCATCGGAACGCTCACCTATGCGGACGACGCTTCGGTCGTCGCGACATCGCTGGCAGTCCTCTTTATGAACGTCTTCGTGATTCTGGGGTCCTTTGCGGGTGGCGCGGCGCTTGACGCTTTGGGCCCACGCCGCCATTTCTTGCTGAGCGTCATCAGCACGCTGGCGACCGGCGCGGCGATCATCGTCTTTGGCAGCGCTACCGAAACAGTTCTTGCCGGCGCGGTGCTCCTGGGCTTTGTGATGGGGTTCGCCCAGCCCATCGCCACATCCTATCCGGCGTATCTCACCGACGACCCCGTCGAGCTCAAAGACATCAACTCCGCCATCGCCATGTTTTCAAACGTGAGTATCATCGTTGGCCCCACGCTGGGCGGCTTTGTCGCGGCGGCCGCGTCGTCGCGCGCGGTGTTCGTGCTCATGATGCTCTTTACCGTGCTGGCGTTCGTCGTCGGCTGGGGCTTTAGGCCGCAAGCAGGTCGCGTCGCCGCGCGCGAAAGTACTCCCGCGGATAGCAGCACAACGGCAAGTACCGCCAGTCAAAGCTCCGACTCCAGTAAAACCACCCGTGCAACCTTCGCGACCAGCATCAAGACAGTCTTTACCAACAGCGTCCTCGCCCTGCTGTTCTGCATCATCTTCCTCTCGAACTTTGGCTATGGCGCCTTTGACCCGCTGGAGTCGTTCTTCTACCGCGATGTTCTGCATGTCGGTGTTGAGTGGATGGGCTGGCTCTCGTCGGCCAGCGGTGTGGGCGCGGTGCTAGGCGCCGTGGTCGCGCTCCGCTTGCCGCCGCGCCTCGTCAGCCTCAAAACGCTGCTCGTGGCGCTTATGTCCGTGGGCCTGGGAAGCCTGCTCTACGTGGGAACAACGTATGTGGGCGTGGCGCTCATTGGCCAGATTGCCCTGGGCGTGGCCTGGGGCGTCGTCAACCCGCTTCACAACACCATCGTACAAACGACGGCTCCGCTCGAGCAGCTCGGCCGCGTGAACTCGGTCATGGGTTTTGGCAACATGTTCGCCGGCGTGGCCCCGCTGGCTATTGCCCCGTGGCTGGCGGCGACGTTTGGCGTGCAGCAGACGCTCGTTGGTGCGGGCATGGTCGTGACGGCGGTTCCCGCAGCGTTGCTGCTGTTTGGACGCCGGCATTTTGATCGTGCCGCAAGGCAGTAAAACCATCACAACATTCAGCGAAAATCGCGATTTTGCCGAATAACGTCGAATGTTGTGATGGTTTGCGCTCCGGGCAGGCCACCCTGCGGGTCCAGCCACCACAAAGGGGGGCGGGCACCTTTGTGGCGATCGGGTCCCAACGGCCCGTGCCTTGGTATACCATGTACGCCGTTCACGACCACACCCCACACCGCCGCACAACCCAGAAAGGCCCCCATGGACACCACCTTCAGCCACATCAAAGCCGTGTTCTGCGATATCGACGGCACGCTGCTCACGAGCCAGCACACGGTGTCCCCGCGCACCGTGGCGGCGATTCGCGCCCTGCGCGAGCGTGGCGTGCTCTTTGGCCTGTGCACCGGGCGCGACGCCCACGCGACCGAGGCCATGTACGAGCTCTGGGGCATCGAAGGCCTGGTAGACGTGATGGTGGGCTGCGGTGGTGCCGAGGTCATCGACCGCGCGCATGCCATCAACGAGCTGAGCTATCCGCTGCCGGGCGAGACCATCGCGCGCATCTGCAAGCACATGGCGGACCTTCCGGCAACGCCCGTCTGCCCCCGAGACGGCGTGTTCTACGTGCCCGAGAGCAACGCGTGCGTCGAGCATCTGTCGCGCGTCGATGGCGTGCCCTATCAGGTGGTCGATTTTGCCGAGTTTTTGCGCGAGCCGCAGCCCAAGGTGATGTTTACCATGGCGCCCGAGGTGATGCCGCAGGTGATTGAGCGGGCATCGACGTTTGCCGATAACACTGTTAAGGCGGCGGCTCTGCAAACCACGCAGCGGCTCTACGAGTTCATGGATCCGCGCGTGTCCAAGACGCGCGGCCTTGTGCGCGTGGCGGAGCTCAACGACATGGAGCTCCAGGACATCTGCGTGTTTGGCGATGCGGACAACGACACCTGCATGGTGGCCGACGCCGGCGTGGGCGTGGCCATGGCAAACGGCAGCGACGCCACTCGTGCCGCCGCCGACTTTGTAACCGCCAGCAACGATAAAGACGGCATCGCGATCTTTATCGAGGAACATCTGCTGTAGCGCCGGGGGAGAATCACCACAAAGGGGACAGGTACCTTTGTGGTGGTCTTAGGCGATTTGGACGAATTGATGCCTAAAATCTGCGCGAAAATTCAAATAACGTTGTCTGAACATCACGCCTCTAACCACCGATGGGTTTAAGATATTCTCATCAGTTTGGTAGGGTATTCATCCCGGTTGATGACCTACCGCTCACGGTCGATTTTCGACCGTGAGCGGGATGTTTGCTCTTGAGCAAAATGT
>USGN01000225.1 GCA_900554255.1 uncultured Collinsella sp.
CGCTGTCTTTCTCGTGCCGGCACTTGGGGACGTTCCTTATGTGCCGGCACTTTGGGACACTCCTTTGCTAGAAGATCTGGCGCAGGTCTCCGCGGTTGAGGGCTTCGTCGAAGAGGTGCTTGAATACCACACTGCCGTGCAGGCCGTCGTGCTCGAACTCGTTGGTCACCCAGGCATGCGAGTTGCCCACGCGGCTGAGCGTATCAAGCTGCAGGCCCGAATCCACGTACATGTCGTCGAAATACACCGCGGCCTGCAGGGGCACCTCGTTGCACGCCAGTCGCTGCGGGTCGTAGATCTTGTCCCAGCTGGTGTCTTCCATCAGCAGGTCCATGGCGGGCTTGAAGGGCTTGAGCTCGGGCATCTGCTCGAACATCCACGGGAACATGGCCTCGCCGGTAAACATGAGCGGGCGCGCGAGTGTGTCGAACTCGGCACGATGGGCCTTCTCCTCTGCTGCGGCCCAGCGAATGGGCATGGTGTCGCCGTCGGCGTAGATAAACTCCTGCAGTGTCCAGTACAGCGGGTTCGTGCGTGTGTTGGTGCGCTCGAAGGCGCGCATCAAAAAGCTGTCGGATACCGAGGAGCCGCAGCTCAGCGTACCGTCGCCAGTAACAAAAGCGTGATCGATAGTCCAATGCATGCGCTCAAAGCTCGGCTTCATGCCAAAGTCGCTGCCCATGAGCTGTAGGCGCTCGACCGTCATCGGCGAGCCGTCGGGCAGCACGGGCTTCTGAGCCTCGAGCGCATCGGCCAGGGCTGCCACGCGCTCGACGTCAGCGGGATAGCGGTCATAATACTGCTGCGTCTTGGCGGCCATGCGCGGGAAGGTGTGCGCGTAGACCTCGCTTGCGCTCGCCGGTACGTGGGGGATGCCGCCGCAGGTAAAGCTCGCCGCCACGCCCTCGGGGAAGAGCGACAGGTAGCTCAGCGTCAAAAAACCGCCGTAGCTTTGGCCGAGCGTGACCCACGGCTTGCCGCCAAAGCCCACTAGGCGCAGGTACTCAAAATCGCGCACGATGGAGCTGGCGAGGTGGCGCTTGAGGAAGTCCGCCTGCGAGCGTGCTGTATCGGCGCCGGCGGCCGTTGCGCGATCACCCAGTGCCTTGATCGTGCGTCCGTCCACGCAGCTACTGCGTCCGGTGCCGCGCTGGTCGGGAAGGACCACGCGGAAGTGCTTGACGGCCTCCTCGATCCAGCCGTCGCTTGTGGGCGACAGCGGACGTGGGCTCTCGCCGCCGGGGCCGCCCTGCAAAAACAGGAGCAGCGGCAGATCGTCGTTGATGCGGTCGGGCGCGCTAACCACGCGGTAGAAGAGCTTGATGCTCTCGGGCGCGCCGGCGATTGGTGCCGGCATGGCGCCGCGGCGCATGGTACTGCCGACGGCCAGGAGCATCGGCTCCAGGCCGCGCCAGTCAAGGGGGACGTCGATGCTGTGGTCCTCGACGTAAAGGCCGGGGACGTGGTACGAAGTGATGAGGGCCATGTGAGTCTTCCGTTCGTTGCGGTGTTTCGGGTTGACCAATTCTACCGCCGCGGGCGAGGCCATGCGCAAATCGGCTACCATGGTTGCAAACTTCTAGGAGAAAGGGCCGCCCATGTCGGTCGATATAGCCACGTATGTCCACGATCTTGCCGTTGCCGCCAAGGCAGCGTCGGCCTCGCTTGCCACGGCGAGCGATGAGCAGCGTCAGGAGGCCGTGCGCGCCATGGCCGCAGCACTGCGCAACGGTGTCGACTCTATCGTCGCCGCTAACGAGCTCGATATGTCCGCCGCGCGCGATGCGGGCACTTCGGCCGGTTTGCTCGACCGTCTGCTGCTGACGCCTGAGCGCGTCGAGGGCATGGCCGCCGGTTTGGAGAAGCTCGCCGAGCTGCCCGATCCCGTCGGCCGCGTGCTCGACCACCGTGTACTTGCGAGCGGTGTGGACCTGACCCGCGTGAGCGTGCCGTTGGGCCTGGTCGCCATGGTCTACGAGGCGCGCCCCAACGTGACGGCCGACGCCGCAGGCATCTGCATCCGTACCGGCAACGCCTGCATTCTACGCGGCGGCTCGCTGGCCTATCACTCGTGTGCCATGATCGCCGAGCTGCTGGCCGATGCGCTCGAGGCCAAGGGCTTCCCGCGCGAGGCCGTGTCGATGATCGAGTCCACCGACCGCGAGGCCACCGGCGAGCTCATGAAGCTCCGCGGCATCGTCGACGTGCTCATTCCGCGTGGCGGTGCGGGCCTGATTCAGCGCTGCGTGCGCGAGTCGCTTGTGCCGGTGATCGAGACGGGCACGGGCAACTGCCACATCTACGTGCATGAATCCGCCGACTTTGATAAGGCGCTCAACATTATCGTCAATGCCAAGACCCAGCGCGTGGGCGTGTGCAATGCCGCCGAGTCGCTGCTGGTCGACCGTGCTGTGGCCGATGTGTTTTTGCCCGCGGTCGTGACCGTGCTGCATGACCACGGCGTGCTCATTCACGGCGACGAGGCAACCTGCGCCGCATGCGCCGATGCCGGGCTTGCCGAGGGTGATGACTACGTTGCCGCGACTGAGGAGGACTGGGGTCGCGAGTATCTGGCGCTCGAGATGAGCGTGAAGGTCGTGGCGAGCGAGGACGAGGCCATCGCACACATCAACCGCTACGGCACGATGCACTCCGAGGCCATCGTTGCCGAGGACACGGATGCTTGCGAGCGCTTCCTGGATGCGGTCGATGCCTCGGCCGTGTACGCCAACGCCAGCACGCGCTTCACCGACGGCGGCGAGTTTGGCCTGGGCGCC
>USGN01000226.1 GCA_900554255.1 uncultured Collinsella sp.
CTTGGCCAGGCGCTCACGGAACTCGTCGAGGGAGATCTTCAGATCCTCCTCGTAGAAGAACTTGGCGTCATCCAGGCGGGCACGCACGACACGCTCGTTGCCGTCGATCACGCGCTCGGCATTCTCGGGCTTGCTGTTGGAGACGACAACGAACTCACGCGTGAGCTTGCCCTCGCCGTCATAAATCGGGAAGTAGCGCTGGTTGGTGAGCATGGACTCGCAGATGATCTCGTGCGGGACCTTGAGGAACTCCTCATCGAAGGTACCGACAAGCACCGTCGGCCACTCGCAGAGGTTAATGACCTCCTCAAAGACCTTCTTGGGCGTGTCGACATGGCAACCGGGGCGAGCGGCCTCGACCTCGGCGATACCGGCAAGGATGGCCTCGCGACGACGCTCGGCAGAGAGCACGCCGGCGTCCTCGAGCACCTGCTCGTAGACGGCGGGGCTGGCGACCACATGGTCACCGGGGCCCAGAACGCGATGTCCGCGCGTGGTATTGCCACTCGTCACATCGGCAAACGACACGGGCACGACGTCCTCACCCAAAAGGCAGCAGATCCAACGGACCGGACGAACAAACGTAGCGTGCTCGTGGCCCCAGCGCTGAGAGCGGTAGTTGGGCCACTGCAGGCCGGCGATGGTCTTCTCGCACAGAGCGGTCAGAATCGGCGTAGCCGGTGCGGAGGGAATGTTCTTCTCAGCAAAGACATACTCGCGACCGTCGGTGTCCTCGCGACGGACCAGGTCCTCTGCAGCCACACCGCACTTGCGGGCAAAGCCCTGGGCGGCCTTGGTGGCGTTACCGTCGGCATCAAAGGCAATGTTTGCCGCGGGGCCGCGCTTGACCTCGTGAACCTCATCGGTCGCGGTGGCGACGTCGGCAACGAGCGCAGCCAGGCGGCGCGGGCTCGAGATCACGCGGACCTCGCCGTGGGCCAGACCGGCCTCATCGAGACCCTTGGCAATCATAGTGCCAAGCTGCTTGACGGCATTGTTCAGCGGTGCAGAGGGCATTTCCTCCGTACCGATCTCAAACAGGAAATCCTTAGCGTCTGCCATGGCTTACGCCACCTCGCCTTCCTGATCGGCATTCTCGTTGACTCCGGCGACCTCGGCCATGTAGGCCTCGCAGCACGCCTTGGCGACGGCGCGGACGCGCAGGATGTAGTTGGCACGCTCGACTGCGGACAGCGCACCGCGGGCATCGAGCAGGTTGAAGGCATGGCTGCACTTCATGACGCAGTCATATGCCGGCAGCGGCAGCTTGCGCTCCAGGCAGGAGTGGCACTCGGCCTCGTAGTCGTCAAACTTCTGACGCATCATCTCGACGTTGGCGACCTCAAAGTTATAGGCACTGAACTCGCGCTCATTCTCCAAGAACACGTCGCCGTAGGTCATGGGCGTGCCGTCGGGCAGATAGCTCCACACCAGGTCGTAGACCGAGTTGACGCCCTGGGCGTACATGGCGATACGCTCCAGGCCATAGGTGATCTCGACGGGCACGGGGTCGACCTCGATGCCGCCCACCTGCTGGAAGTACGTAAACTGCGTGACCTCCATGCCATTGAGCCAGACCTCCCAGCCAAGACCCCAGGCGCCGAGCGTCGGGCTCTCCCAGTCGTCCTCGACAAAGCGGACGTCATGGTCGTTGGGGTCCAGGCCAATGGCGGCCAGCGAACCCAGATAGAGCTCCTGGGCGTTGACCGGCGAGGGCTTGATGAGCACCTGGAACTGATAGTAGTGCTGCATGCGGTTGGGGTTCTCGCCGTAGCGGCCGTCGGCGGGACGGCGGCAGGGCTGCGCATAGCAGGTGCGCCACTCGGCGGGACCGAGCGAGCGCAGCGTGGTCGCGGTATGGAAGGTACCGGCACCGACCTCGGAGTCATAGGGCTGCATAATGACGCAGCCCTGCTCGCCCCAGTACTGCTGGAGGCGCAGGATGATGTCTTGGAAGGAAAGCGATGAAGCGTTCATGCCTCTAATATCCCCTCGTCGAAACGATTACACGGTTAGGTACTGTACTATAGCGGTTTTTAGTCGATAGCGCCCAGACGATTGAGCGGCCAGTAACGCACGAGCGCCACGGCGATCAATTCGGAGCGGTCGACCGGGCCGAAGTAGCGGGAGTCAGCAGAGTTCTCGCGGTTGTCGCCCATCACCCACACACACCCGTCGGGGACGGTGTAGGGATAGCTTACCTGAGCGCCGGGCGCTTGGACCGAAAGTGGCCAGCTCATGCCCGTCGTATAGTCCTCGTCGAGCGCTTGGCCGTCAACGACCACCTTGCCATCCTGCAGGTCGACCGTCTGCCCGGCCGTGGCAATAACACGCTTGACAAGAACATCATGCTCGGAGGTGCCATCGGGGTTGTGAAACACCACGATATCGCCCTGCTTGACGGGCTGACCGAGCTCGAGGCTCACCTTTTGTGCCAGGATCTGGTCGCCAATCTCGATCGTGGACTCCATGGAACCGGTGGGTACCACAAAGGGTTCGACCACAAACGAGCGAATCAAGAAGGTAGCGACCAGTGCGATCGCGACGACCACGATCCACTCAAACGCACCCTTTAGCACGGAATGCTGCGATGGAACCATCCTCACTCCTCGCTCTGCGAATACGAAGCGTCCAGGATCTCCTGCGCGTACGCGCGCTCCTCGGGCGTAAGGTGTGCCGTCTCGATAAGATCGGGACGCCAGCGACAGGTACGCTCGATGGCATTCTTGCGACGCCAGGCATCGACCTTGGCGTGGTCGCCGCTCACGAGCACT
>USGN01000227.1 GCA_900554255.1 uncultured Collinsella sp.
TTCTGCCGCCACGGTATCGACCATCTGCTCGATGTCGCTCGCATTATGTGGATTAAGAATCTCGAGGAAGATCTCGAGTTTGACCGCGAGGTCATCTACGCCACGGCACTTCTTCACGATATCGGCAAAGATGAACAGTATGAATCGGGTATATCCCATGATGTTGCAAGCGAACGCGTCGCTGATGCGATTCTCGGCGGCATGCCCGATGACGTGGCGTTTGAGCCGGCCGATGCCGCAGCCATTAAGACGGCCATTCTGGGCCATCGAAAGCTGCGCGTGAACAGCCAACCGCTTGAGCGTCTGCTCTATGCAGCCGACAAAGCGTCGCGCGCCTGCTTTGCATGCCCCGCGCGCAATGCTTGCAACTGGAGCGATGATAAAAAGAACCTGTCGATTCGCGTGTAGTTAGTTTGCGCGGTCGGGGTTCTAAACGAAGGAGACGATCGCGATGAGCAACAAGAAACTGCCCGAGAATGCAACCAAGACTGAAGGTGCCGAGCTCGCACGCCGTGGAAGGGGCGAAATATCCACCGCAACGGCGGTGCCCCACGTGAGCTATGACGACCTTCGCCATGCCGACCGCATCACCGTTGAAGGTCTTGAGGTTTTTGCTAACCATGGCGTGTATCCCGAAGAGAACGCGCTGGGCCAGAAGTTCATCGTGTCCTTGGTACTCTATGCCGACCTGCGTGCAGCGGGGGAGCACGATAACCTGGACGCCTCGATTGACTATGGCTCGGTGTGCCACGATGTCGATGGCTATCTGCGCGAGCATACGTTTAAGCTCATCGAGGCTGCAGCTGAGGGTGTGGCCTCGATGCTGCTGCGTCGTTACCCCTTGCTGCTTGGCGTGCGTGCTAAGCTCGATAAGCCTTGGGCGCCCGTCGGTCTTCCCCTGGCAAGCTGCGGCGTCGAGATCGAGCGCGTGCGCTAACCGGTTCTAATACGTCTCTATGGGTGGCTGCTTGAGCCGCTGCGACAGCGCTCTATTGTTGGGGCAGTACGTGTCGAGCAGGGCGTGAAACCGCTGATTGTGGCTTGGCTCGAGCAAGTGGACGAGCTCGTGGGCGACAACCATGTCAAGGCACTCGACGGGGTAGGCGGCAAGTTCTCGTGCGATGCGAATGGCGCCGGTTTTGGGCGTGCATGATCCCCAGCGCGTTTTCATGCTGCGCACGGAAACGCGGGAAACGGCGACACCCATTGCGATTTCGTATGCGTGCACCATATCCCGCAGCGCCGATGTGACTTCGGACGTATAGAGCTGGTCAATATGGGCTTGGATCTCACTGGGCGTTAAGCCGTCGAGGGGCGCGTTCCACTTGGCCTGCGGACGTTCGTCTGGCTCGTCGGTACCCATAAAGCTTGCGAAGGTGGCCTGCTTGGGCCGCGGCGCGGGTGATGCAAAGTTGTGATCGAGTGCATCCTGTACCGTGATGGGCTTGCCCCAAAGTGCAATGATGGACGAGGGGCTGAGCGGCTCTCGCGCCGTCGCCTGATGTTGCTCGCGCTTGGCAAGTCGGCTGACAATCCAGGTGCTGTTGCGCTTCACAAATGCCTCGATGCGCTCGCGGCTGGCGCCGAGCGGTGCGCTGGCGTGGACCTCACCGCTCGATGTGACGCGCAGGTTGAAGTTTTTGACGCGCTTTTTGGTAACGACGACGGAGATGGGCGTCCCATCCGGTCGGGATACGGAAATCGTAAACTGCTGCGTCAAAAGCGGTCCTTCAGATTGGGGACGGGCCGGCATGTCGACCGTTCGGCATGCCGGCCCGCTCAGGGGATGTGAAATTAATAACGCTCAAAGAAGGCAAGGGCATTATCGCTGCAGAGCTTCTGCATCACGGTCTTGCCAAAGTGCTTGGAGAGCATGTTCTGGAACTCGGGCATCTTGCTGGCATCGGAGAGGAAGGCGGGCACCGTGGCACCGTCCCAGTCGCCGCCGAGCGCGATGACGTCCTCGCCGCCCAGGTCGAGCCAGTGCTCGATATGTGCCGCCAGCTGGTCGAAGGTGACGTCTGCGGCTGTCTTGTCGGTTGCGTCGTTGGATAGGAACTCGCTGCAGTAGTTGAGGCCGACGATGCCACCCATGTCGCGAATGGTGCGGAACTGGTCGTCGGTGAGGTTGCGCTTGACGCTGCAGACGGTGCGGGAGTTGGAGTGGCTGGCGACGAAGGGGCGCGTGGCGCGGGCGACAACCTCGTCAAAGCACTCATCGTTGAGGTGGGAGACGTCGAGTACCATGCCGGCGTGCTCCATCTGCGCAAGCGCCTCGATGCCGGCGGCGGTGAGGCCGGCGTGGGTGTCGTGGCCGCTCGCGAGCGGTCCCTGCGCGTTCCAGCTGAGTGATGACATGAGTACGCCCAAGCTCTTGAGCACCTCGATCAGCGCGGGGTCCTCGGCAAAGAACGTGGCGTTTTCGATGGTGTGGATGCAAGCGACTTTACCGTCCTTGAGCGCGGGGCGAATGTCTGCGGCGCTGCGTACGTTGACCATCTCGTCGGGGACAAACGTGGCGAAGCACTGTGCCCACGGCGTGTTGCCGATCTTTGCGAGCGAGATGGCGCAGGCGTTGCCCTCGATGAGGTCGAAATCTTGCGGATGCGTTTCGTCGCCGGGGAAATAACCGTCGGTGCCGGCGGTAAAGCGCAGGTCGAGATCGAGCGTGGCCCAGCCGATTCGGTCGGCGGTGTCGCAGTGTAGGTCAAATACGGGA
>USGN01000228.1 GCA_900554255.1 uncultured Collinsella sp.
GTTGCAGCCAACGCCAATGGAGCAGGTCACTCCCAGCCCTGTCACGCGGTCGCTTATACGCCGCGCAACCAGCAGCGGGTCTTCGGGCGCAAAGCGACCCGGTGTGATATCGATAAAGGCTTCGTCGATGGATACGCGCTCGACGCGCGGGGTCTCGTCGGCGAGAATCGCCATGACCTGCGCGCTCACCTCGCGGTAGCGATCAAAGTGCCCGTGCGTCCAAATGGCTTGCGGGCACAAGCGCCGCGCTTCGGCCGAGGCCATGGCAGAGTGCACGCCAAAGCGACGTGCCTCATACGAACACGTGGACACGACGCCACGCGAATCGGCGTCTCCGCCCACGATGAGCGGCTTGCCGCGCCATTCGGGATGATCGAGCATCTCCACGCTCGCAAAAAACGCATCGAGGTCCATCAGGCCCACCGCCGGACCCGTCCAGGGAGGCGGCGTGACGCCCATGGCATCCTCATAACCGTATGTATGTTCGCGTCTTTCCATGTCATGAGTATACCGCGCAGCTCATGTGGGGTGCGTGTATGTGCTTGCAAATCCCGAATTCTTGTCTAAGATATGGATTTGCCCTCGACTACACCGAAGAAGTTGGTCTCACGGACTTCACCTGCCCGCGTCGATGGCGTATTATGTTCAACTGTTTGTTTGTAGTTGCAGCCTAAAGCTGCTTGGTTGGAGGAGTTTCCTTTGGCAGTCAAGATTCGCCTTGCTCGTCACGGCGCTAAGAAGCGTCCGTACTACCGTGTCGTCGTCGCCGATTCCCGCGCCCCGCGTGACGGTCGTATCATCGAGGAGGTTGGCCGCTACAACCCGATGACCGCCCCCAAGACCATCAACCTCGACCTCGAGAAGATCGCCGACTGGCAGTCCAAGGGCGCTCAGCTCACCGACGCCGTCGCCGCTCTGGTCAAGGCCGCCAACGAGGGCGAGAAGACCGAGACCGTCGTCAAGAAGTCCAAGAAGCAGCTCGCCAAAGAGGCCGAGGCCGCTAAGGCTGCCGCTGAGGCCGCTGAGGGCGCCGAGGAGTAAATCGTGCCTGAGGTTGACGCTGCACAGCTCGAGGGTGAGGCAATGCTCTCAGATCGCATCGCCGATCTCGTCGAATATCTCGTTGTTCAGATCGTCGACGACCCGGATTCCGTGAGCCTTGAGGTCATCGATGGCGACGACGCCTCCACGATTGAGGTTTCGGTTGCCGAGGATGACGTCGCTAAGGTCATCGGCCGTCGTGGCCGTACCATCAAGGCCATTCGCACGCTCGCCCGTGCACTGGCCGCTCGCCTCGACACTGCTGTCGAGGTAGAGGTTCTGGGCTAGGACCTTGAGGTCCCAGTACAAAAACATCGCCCGTGTGGTCAAGCCGCACGGAAGGAAGGGGGAGGTCCTCGCGCAGCCGCTGCGGGGGCTTCCTTCTGTATTAGAGCCGGGCATGCGTGTCGCCCTGACGCCGCCGGCGCTCAAGCGCGACCGTTTTTGCACGGTCGTGTCCGTCACCGATACGGGCGATGGCGATCTGGTCTCGTTTGAGGGCATTGACGACTTGACGGCCGCCGAGGGCATCACGGGATGCTACGTGCTGGCAAATCGTGACGACTTTGAGCTCGATTCGCTCGACGCTGCCTATACCGACCTGATGGGTCGCGAGGTGGTCGACGAGCGCTTCGGTTCGCTCGGCACGATCGTCGAGATCATGTCGACGCCCGCTAACGATGTTTGGGTTGTCGAGGGCGATCGGTACGGCGAGGTGCTGATTCCCGTGATCGAGCAGGTTGTGCTCGATCTTCCCGACACAGGAACAATTTCCGTCCATGTTATGGACGGCCTGATCGATATGGACAAGTAGGGAGGACAACATGCTGATCGAGACCCTTTCGGTCTTTCCCGAGATGTTTGAGCCCGTCATGTCCACATCGATTTTGGGCCGCGCCCGCAAGGCCGGCCTTTTTGATTTTAAGGCGTATAACCTGCGCGACTGGACGCACGACCGCCATCGTACCGTCGATGACGAGCCGTACGGCGGCGGGCAGGGCATGCTCATGAAGGTCGAGCCTATCGCGGAGGCCATCGAGGCCATTAGCGCAGAGGGTCCCAAGCCCACGGTTGTGTTCTTCACCCCCTGTGGCGAGCCCTTTACGCAGCATGTGGCCGAGCGCCTGCTCAAAAGTGAGCGCCTGCTGTTTGTGTGCAGTCGCTACGAGGGCGTCGACGAGCGCGCGTATGCGTATGCCGATGAGCGTCTGTCGATCGGCGACTACGTGCTTACGGGCGGCGAGCTTCCCGCTATGGTCGTTGCCGATGCCGTCGTACGCCTGATTCCCGGCGCCCTGGGCGACGAGATGAGCAACGTGGACGAGTCGTTCTCGACCGCCGAGGACGGAGGACTGCTCGAGTACGCGCAGTACACCCGCCCCGCCGAGTTCAACGGCGAGGGCGTGCCTCCGGTGCTTGTGAGCGGCGATCACGCCAAGGTCGATGCCTGGCGCCGTAAGAATGCCATCGAGCGCACCTGCCGCTGGCGTCCCGACCTGATCGAGACAGCGCGGCTCACGCCCGAGGAGCGTGCTTACGCGCAGGATTTGCTTTCTGGAAGAGGTGAATAACATAGAGGACAATAAAGGCCGCCAACGAGTTCATCTTGAACATGATTTTGGCGAGAGGTCCGTTTTCACTTTGCGGGGCGCCTTGGAATGGGTTTTGGTCATTCTA
>USGN01000229.1 GCA_900554255.1 uncultured Collinsella sp.
CAACGCGGCGGTAGTCGCCAACGATGCGGCCGCGGCCATAGGTATCGGGCAGGCCGGTCACAATGTGGCTGTGGCGTGCCTTTTTCATCTCCGGGGTGTAGGCATCAAACACAGCGGTGTTGTGGGTGCGGGCATACTTGGTAAAGATTTCGTGCAGCTTCGGGGACGGAGTATAGCCATAGGTGGTGCAGGCCTGTTCTGCCATCTTGATGCCGCCATAGGGCATGAAGGCGCGCTTGAGCGGCTTGTCGGTCTGGAGACCGACGATGGTCTCCTTCTCGCGGTGGGCGTTATCGATGTAGCCAGCGGGGTGGCTCACGATACCCGTGACGATCTTGGTGTCCATATCGAGGACACCACCCTGCTCGCGCTCCTTAAGCAGCAGGTCGAGAACCTCGCCCCACAGCTCCTTGGTACGCTCGGTCGGGCCAGCGAGGAACGACTCGTCGCCCTCGTAGGGGGTGTAGTTCTTCTGGATGAAGTCTCGGACGTCAACCTCTCCCGTCCAAATGCCTTCCTTGAAGCCTTCCCATGCCTCCTGCATTGTGTAACCACGCTCCTAGTTACGTGTAATGCGGCGCTCTCTCACACCGCTGCTTATTGAATTCTTGAATTATCGGCTTGCACTACCGGCTTCTTCCGTTCTTCACCACACGTTGGTACAGGGAAAAACGTTTGTCCACCTTGGAACTACAACCCAAAACCCAAGATTTCACCCGTCTGAGAAGGATAACATAGCGACCCTCTCCATCTGGGCTGTTATATGTTTCTTTTTTTATATCATAAGGGCGTTTTTTACAAACCCGCAGGAAATGCGAGCGCGAACAACTACCGTTCACCGATTTGTATGTTATTTTTCCTTGCCTTTGTACGACGTTCGCTCTAGCTGTTATGCCAGCTTTAGCAGGGTAAAGTGTCCCAAAGACCCTACAGAAACTGCAGGGCGGCCACGGGATCCCCCGTGGCCGCCCTGTGGCGTAGCTAGTTTTTAGCTTTGATTACCGTTTGGCATTAGGCGGCTGCGGAGGCCTTGTCGGTCGTTGCCTTGCCGTTGCTCTGCTGGCCCTCAAAATGCTTGTAGCACCAGCTGGTGACCAGCGGGGTCAAAATAGCCGTAACGATTGCGCAGGCAGCAACCTGTGCCGTGGCCGTCGCGAGCACCGCGCCGCCGTACATGGCCTCGTTGACGCTTGCCATGGCAGCGGGCGTGGCCACATTGGCTCCGGCGCAGCTCGAAATGGCCGCACCTGCGACACCCGTACCGCCCGTGAGCTTATCGACCGCGATAACGGGAATTGCAAAGACCACCGAGCAGATCACGCCGAGCAGGATGCCGGGGAGACCGCCATTAATGAGCTGGCCAAAGGTCATGGTCGAGCCCATGGCAAAGAAGACGAGCACGATGATGGCGGAAAGTGCCGGTGCCATCATCTTCTTAAAGCTCGGGAAGAGGTTGCCCAGAATAATGCCGACGACGATCGGCAGGATGGCGCCCACGAGCGACCAGCCGATCGGAGCCTGACCGGCAGCGCCGAGCACGATCATCGTGACCGGAGGGCCGACAACCAGCGTGGTGATGGCGACGGCGCCACGCTCGGCCTCATTGCCCATGGTGCCCATCAGACCAGCGTACATAGCGTTGTTGGCGCCGGTGCAAGCCGCCAGCATCACCATGGCAGAGATGCCAAACAGGTTGTCGTTGAACACATAAAGGATGAGCAGCGACACGGCAACGACCACGATCTGCTTGACGGCGATGATGATGGCGCCGCGTGCAGCGGCGGCAGGAGCACTCTTAAACGAAATCGTCGTACCGACGATGAGCAAAAAAGCGCCCACGAGCGGGCCTGCGCCCTGCTGGGTCATACCAAGCGTAAAGCTGCCGAGCGTTTTGAACAGGTCGGGGAATAGCGTGTTGAGCAGGCAGCCCAGCAAAAGCGGCACCAAAATATTGGCACCCGGGATGGAGGACATCTTAAAGAACGGCTCCTTTGCCGCCGGCGCCTCCACCGCAGTCGATTCACTCATATATATCTCCTTTGGATGCATGCGAATCGTAGCCGCACGCGCCTATATCAGAAAGAAGGCGACGGTCCCGAGTCGCAGGAGCCGTCGCCGAATAATCGTCGTGGGGTATTACCCGTCCAGGACGATGCCGCCGTCGCAGTCGCCGATCTCGCCGTTCACGAAGCTGGCGAGGTCGGAAGCGAAGAACAGCACCATCTGCGCAGGCTCGCTGGCCTGGGCAGCGCGGCCCAGAGGAATACCGTTGATGATGCGCTGAGAGTTCTCGTCAGAGAGAATCGAGGTCATATCGGTCAACGTGAGCGACGGGCACACGGCGTTGCAGCGAACGCCAAACTTGCCGCCCTCCTTGGCGACCGCCTTGGTAAGGCCGTTGACACCGGCCTTGGAGCTCGCGTAGGCAGCGGTGCCAAGCAGGCCGCCGCCGATCTTGCCAGCAACGGAGCTCACGTTGACGATAGTGCCGGCATGCGCCGCCTTAAAGTGCGGGTACACGGCGTTCATCATAGTGAAGGTACCGTTGAGGTTGATATCGATAGTGCGGCGCCACTCGGTGTCATCGATCTCGTCGAACTTCTTGGTGCTGATGACGCCAGCGCAGTTAATCAAGATGTTGGTTTGCGGCAGGTCCGTAAAAATCTGCTCGACGGTCTCGCGCGCCTTGGGCGCATCGGCGACATCGAGCT
>USGN01000230.1 GCA_900554255.1 uncultured Collinsella sp.
CACGCACATGTTTCCCGTCGCCGGCGTGCCATGGGACGGGTCGAGCCGTCGCCTGGACTCCGCGCCTTGGAAGCCGGGGACCCTGCATGTTCCCGGCTGCACCTGCGAGGCATGCACGGGACTTGCCCGCGGAAGCATCTGCCAGGCAGGCGTCTTGGACCCGGAGACAGGCAAGCTCTCCGCCCCCGCCGAGCCGCTCAGCAAACTGGCGCAGCGCTTTGACTATGTGTTGGCCGAGGCAGATGGCAGCAAGCGACTCCCGCTCAAGGCGCATGCCGCCTGGGAGCCGGTAATTCCCGCCGCCACGGCAAACGTTGTCTGGGTCGTCGGCGCTTCGGGGCTGGGCAAGCCCGTCGCCGAGGTTGCCCACCGCCCCGAGCTCTTCTGCGAGCGCTGCGGCTGCGAGCCCACCGACGCTGCCACCCCAGAGCGCGTCGCCATGGTGCTCAATGCCGAGCTGCGAATGCTGAACCTCAACAATGCCCGCATCATGCTCAACCAAGTCGACACGCTTGCCGACCCAACGATGGCAGATTGCTTCGAGGCAGCCCTCGGCAGCCCCATCGTCGCCACCAGCCTCCAGGGGTAGCTAAAAGAGCCCCGTCCCAAATTAGCTACCCTGACGGCATCCTTGCTGCTAGCGGGGGACGTAGCGGCCGGGTTGGGCTCCGGTGGGCTCGCCGTCGCGCGCAGCCAGCACGCCGTTCACAAACACAGCCTTGGCGCGGCCATGTGCCTCAAAACCCTCGAGCGGCGTGTAGTCCACAGCCTGATGCTGCGTCGCCGCGCTAATGGTCCAGCGCGCCTTGGGATCCCACACGCACACGTCGGCATCGGCGCCCTCGGCAAGACAGCCCTTGCGCGGATACATGCCAAAGACGCGCGCCGGGTTCTCGCTCATCAAGCGGCACAGATCCTCGGGACCCAGCTGTCCCTCAAAGCTCGTAGCGATCGCGACAGGACGATGCTCCACGCCGGGTCCGCCGTTGGGAATCGCGCGGAAATCGTCGCGTCCGCGGTCCTTTTGCCCGTGCAGGTTAAAGCTGCAATGATCGGTCGCAATAGTATCGATCTCGCCGGCCACAAGCGCCTCGCGCAGCGCGGCACGGTCACCGGCATGGCGCAGCGGCGGGCTCATCACGTACTTGGCGCCCGCAAAGCCGTCCTCGCCCTGCTCCAGATAGCAAGTATCGTCGAGCATCAGATACTGAGGGCAGGTCTCGACATAGATATTCTTCTGCCCGCGCGCCTTGGCGGCACGGATGGCCTCAAGACCCAGCTTGGTCGAAAGGTGCACCACATTGACTGGAGCGTCCCCGGCTAAGTGCCCCAGATACAGCAGACGACTCACGGCCTCGGCCTCGCACACGTCCGGACGGCTGAGCGCATGCCCCTCGGGCCCATGAATCCCCTGCTCGTACACGCGCTTCTGCAGTTCATTCACCAGCGTACCGTTCTCGCAATGCACGCAGAGCATGCCGCCCACGCGCTTGAGTTCCTCCAGCACCTCGAGCGTCTCGGCGTCGTCCAGGCGCAGGTGGTCATAGGCAAAGTAGGTCTTAAACGACGACACGCCCGCCTCGCGCATGGCCGAAAGATCGGCGCGGTTGCGTTCATTCCACTCGGCGAGTGCCATATGAAACGCGTAGTTGGCCGTGCAGGTGCCGTCGGCGCGGCGATGCCACTCGGCCAAGGCATCGGGCATGGTCACGCCGCGATCGGCCGTCGCGTAGTCCACGATGGTCGTCGTACCGCCGCAGGCAGCCGCACGCGTACCGGTCTCAAAGCTATCGGCCGTCCAATCCATGCCAGTCCAGCACTGCATGTGCGTGTGGCCGTCGATAAAGCCGGGAAACACCCAGCAGCCCGTGGCATCCTCGACGATATCGCTCTCGGCCGGCTCAATCGCCGCGGCGATCCGCACGATCTTATCGCCATCCATGGCAAGATCGGCGCGGCGAAGCCCCTGGGGCGTCACGAGCGCGCCGTTTTTGATGATGATCATAATTGCTCCTTATTGATTGATGCAGTTGGCCACGCGATCAAAATACGAGCAGGCGGCGATATGCTCCGTTATGCGTTGCTGTCCCTTGGCGGTATCGACGTCCCACAGCTCGTAGGCACGCGCCTCGACCAGCACCACGTCGGTACGGTCCTTGAGGATCGAACCGCCGCCGTCCTTGCCCTCAAGACACATAAGTGCATCGAGCAGTTCCGCCGGAAAGAGCACCGGGCTCGAAGGCTCACCGTTGCACGCAAGACGCACCGGATGCTTGCGGCCACGCTCGTCAAATGCACGAACCATGGCCTCAAAAGAATCCGAACTCACGAGCGGCTGGTCGCCCGGCAAAAAGAGGCAACCTTTCCAGTTGCGTTCGACTCCCCATGAAAGGCCCGCACGGACGCTTTCGCTGCGCAGCTCGCCGTCGTGCAGCACGCACGGGCAATGCTTGTCCTCGCAAATCTGAGCGACCTCGGGCCAACGCGTCGAAACCACGACGTCAAAGCCCCGGGGAACCGAATCGATGGTCCGGGCAATCAGCGGCTCGCCATAGATATCGGCAAGCATCTTGTTAGAGCCAAACCGCTTGCCCTCGCCCGAAGCCATAATGACGCATCCAAGTTTCATGGTGATACCTCCCCTGAAACCATCGTACCCATAACTCGCGCCGCGGGCATCCACATCGAAAGCGCTTATCCCGCACGCC
>USGN01000231.1 GCA_900554255.1 uncultured Collinsella sp.
TCAGCTCCAGCCGGGCCATGACGTTCTCGCCCCGGCGGGGGGCGTTCTGGCTGGCGCTCCGGGAGGAGGCGCCGCCGCCGAAGAAGTCTCCGAAAATGTCTCCAAAGTCAAAACCGGCACCGCCAAAACCGCCGCCGAAGCCGCCGCCGGCATTGGGGTTAAAGTTGGGATCCACACCGGCGAAGCCGTAGGAATCGTACCGGGACCGCTTGTCGGCATCGGACAGGACCTCATAGGCCTCCCCTACCTCCTTGAACTTCTCCTCGGCAGACTTGTCGCCGGGGTTCCGGTCCGGATGGTATTTCATTGCCAGCTTCCGGTATGCTTTCTTAATGTCATCGGCGCTGGCGCTTTTGTCCACGCCCAGCACCTCATAATAGTCTCGTTTATTTTCAGCCACAGTTTTTCACCTCGATAAACAGCACAGGGAGGGGCGGCGTTGGGGCCGCCCCTCGAAGTCTCTTTATTAGTCCACAGTCTCGTAGTCCGCGTCGACCACGCCGTCGTCGCCGGGCTTATTGCCGCCCTGGGCACCGGCCTGAGGACCGCCGGCCTGGCCCTGAGGACCGGCCTGCTGGTACAGCTTCTCGGACACGGCATAGAAAGCCTTCTGGACCTCGTCGGTCGCGGCCTTGATGGCCTCCACATCGGTGCCCTTGTTGACTTCCTTCAGGTGATCCACAGCGGACTGGATCTTTGCCTTCTCGTCGGCAGAGATCTTGTCGCCCAGCTCACCCAGAGTCTTCTCGGTCTGATAGGCTACCTGATCGGCTGCGTTGTGGGCATCCACCTCGTCCTTCCGGGCCTTATCCTCGGCGGCGTACTGCTCCGCCTCGTGAACGGCCTTGTCGATGTCTTCCTTGCTCAGGTTGGTGGAAGCGGTGATGGAGATCTGCTGCTCCTTGCCGGTGCCCAGATCCTTAGCGGAGACCTTCACAATGCCGTTGGCATCGATGTCGAAGGTGACCTCAATCTGCGGCACGCCGCGGCGGGCAGCCGGAATACCGGTCAGCTGGAACTTACCGAGCGACTTGTTGTCGCGGGCAAGCTCGCGCTCGCCCTGGAGCACGTTGATCTCGACGCTGGTCTGGTTGTCGGCAGCGGTGGAGTAGACCTCGGTCTTGGAGGTCGGGATCGTGGTGTTGCGGTCGATCATCTTGGTCATGATGCCGCCCATGGTCTCGACACCCAGCGACAGCGGGGTAACGTCGAGCAGCAGGATGCCCTCGACGTCGCCGGTGAGCACGCCGCCCTGGACGGCAGCGCCGTCGGCAACGACCTCGTCGGGGTTCACGGACATGTTGGGCTGCTTGCCGGTCATGGTCTTGACGAGCTCCTGGACGGCGGGCATACGGGTGGAGCCGCCGACGAGGATGACCTCGGTCAGATCGGAGAGCTTAAGCTTGGCGTCGCGCAGGGCGTTGGTGACAGGCTGCTTGCAGCGCTCGAGCAGGTCGCGGGTGATCTTCTCGAACTCGGCGCGAGTCAGCGTGTAGTTGAGGTGCAGCGGGCCGGACTGGTTCATGGTAATGAACGGCAGGTTGATGGTGGTCTGCTGGGCGGCGGAGAGCTCCTTCTTGGCGTTCTCGGCGGCCTCCTTCAGACGCTGCAGGGCCATGGGGTCCTGACGCAGGTCGACACCGTTCTCCTGCTGGAACTTGTCGGCCATCCAGTCGATGACGCGCTGATCCCAGTCGTCGCCGCCCAGGTGGTTGTCGCCCGAGGTGGACAGAACCTCAAACACGCCGTCGGCGAGGTCGAGGATGGAGACGTCGAAGGTGCCGCCGCCCAGGTCGAAGACCAGGATGCGCTGGTCGGTGCCCTGCTTGTCCAGGCCGTAGGCAAGAGCAGCAGCGGTCGGCTCGTTGATGATACGCTTGACGTTGAGGCCGGCGATCTTACCGGCGTCCTTGGTGGCCTGACGCTGGGCGTCGTTGAAGTAGGCCGGGACGGTGATGACGGCGTCGGTGACGGTCTCGCCCAGATACTTCTCGGCGTCGGCCTTCATCTTTGCGAGCGTCATAGCGCTCACCTGCTCGGCGGTGTAATCCTTGCCCTCGATGTCGACGACGGCACGGCCACCCTGGCCCTCCTTGACCTCATACGGCACGGTCTTGATCTCGGAGGTGCACTCGGAGTACTTGCGGCCCATGAAGCGCTTGATGGAGAACACGGTGTTCTTGGGGTTGGTGACAGCCTGGTTCTTAGCGGCCTTACCCACGACGCGGTCGCCGTCGGCGCGGAAGCCGACAACGGACGGGGTGGTGCGGTCGCCCTCGGCGTTCACGATAATGGTCGGAGAACCGCCCTCGAGAACGGCCATTGCGGAGTTAGTAGTACCAAGGTCGATACCAAGAATCTTGCCCATTAGAAATTCCCTCTCTCTTGTGCGTTTGCACCGACTCGGCGGTCTGCCGAGCGGTGTTTCGGCTTGTCTTTCAGGATGTAGTGTATCCCCTTATGGGCCGGAATATACAAAATCTAAGTCAATTCATATAAGATTTCTTATTACCGAGAGTTTAGGTTCTTAAATGCGCAGGTAGATGCGCTGATTGAGTTCTCGGCAAATCTATTGAGATCTATGTAGAGTTGACTGAGGTGCGAGCCTGAAACTGTGTCCCGTTTTGGACGTGGATTACGGGATGCCCTTTCCGCAAGCACGCTCAATCGCCCTATATTTCAAGTCACCTATAGCTAA
>USGN01000232.1 GCA_900554255.1 uncultured Collinsella sp.
ATGTAGACGCAGTACTTCTCGAGCCAGTCGGCGTTGCGATGCTTAAACGCCGTGTAGAGCGGGTCTGCATCCTCGCCGCCACGGGCCTTCCAAGTCTCAAAGTCGGCCGCCAGTTCCTCTTGGCTTTCGGGCAGCAGGTCGATATTGCCCGCAAAGGCCGAAGGCCCAGCGTAAGGGGAGCGGAAGAAGTCTGTCGGGTTGACAGGCAGAACTTGCCAGTAGCGCATGCCCATAGCGGCCAGATGGTCGATAAAGCGACGCGTGGGCGCGCCAATCGTGCCGGGCTTGCCGTCGTCGGTGGGCACCGAGGTGATATGGCACACGACGCCCGCGCCGTGATCGAGCGGCTCCTGCAGGCGCTGCTCGGCATGGTGATAGATGATCGACGAACCCAGCGGATACAGATCGAGCGTGACCGTACCGTTGTGGATCTCGCACTCGTGACCGCTGATCACGTCACTCGCGCATTCGCTGAGCGCCGGAATCGTCACGCGGTGCGAATTGCGCAGGCTGCGGTTGATGATAACCGTCGCGGACTCGCCATTGTTGCCCGTGCGGTTGTATGCCAGCACCTCGTCGTTGAGCGCGAAGGCCTTAATCTCGCCGTCGATCATAAATGGCAGTGCGCGGCGTACGGCGGA
This sequence comes from uncultured Collinsella sp., assembly GCA_900554255.1. Taxonomy (GTDB): domain Bacteria; phylum Actinomycetota; class Coriobacteriia; order Coriobacteriales; family Coriobacteriaceae; genus Collinsella. Next base: position 642 of record USGN01000232.1, read on the forward strand.
GGCGTTCTTGACAATTGCCAGCGTGTCGAAGTCGTGCAGGTCTTCCTTCAAAGGCAGGGTGCGGCGGTTGCCCGGATCGGTTAGGCCCTCCAGGCCGTACTCGTCGCCGTAGTAGATCGAAGGCACGCCGGGGAAGGTCATCTGCATGAGCGTTGCAAGCCAAAAGCGGCTCTTGGCCAGGCCCATCGAGTTCTCGTCCAGGCGCCATTTGCTGCGCTCGCACTCGGGCAGCTGCGACTCGTCGGGGCCGCCGCCGAGAACCGAGATGATGCGCGGACGGTCGTGGCTCGAAAGCAGATTAAGCGCGCAGGACAATGCCTCGCTCGGGTAGTTCTCGCGCAGGGTCTCGATATCCTCGGCGGCCTCGTAGGCGTTCTTGTAGCCCATCAAAAAGCCGATGACCATGTCGCGGAAGGGGTAATCCATAGCAGAGTCCAGCTCGGAGCCCTGCAGGTAGCGGCGCAGATGGCCGTAGCTAATCTTGTTGGAGGCGTCTTCCCAGACTTCGCCGAGCAACAGAGCATCAGGTTTTTCGGCAAGTACGGCCTTCTTGATCTCGGCCAGGAAGTCGTCGGAAAGCTCGTCAGCGACGTCCAGGCGCCAACCATGGGCACCGGCGCGCAGCCATTTGCGGATCACGCCGTCCTTGCCCAGGAGCCTCTCGCGCACCAGCTCGGACTTCTCGTTGATGGCCGGCATGTTGCCCACGCCCCACCAGCAGTCGTACGAGCCGTCCTCGTGGAAAGTAAACGCATCGCGCCACGGCGAATCCTCGCTCTGCCAGGCACCCACGCCGGGGTAGTTGCCATAGCGGTTGAAATATATCGAGTCGTCGCCCGTGTGGTTGAAGACGCCGTCCAGGATGATGGAGATGCCCAGCTTCTCGGCTGCCTGGCAAAGCTCGGTAAAGTCCTGCTCGGTGCCCAGGATCGGGTCGATCTTGGTGTAGTCGGCCGTGTCGTAGCGGTGGTTGCTCGCGGCTTCAAAGATGGGGTTGAGGTAGATGGCCGTAAAGCCCAGCTCGGCGATGCGGGGCAGGTCTTCCTGGATGCCCTTGAGCGAGCCGCCGTAGAAGTCCCAGGTCTTGATGGAACCGTCCTCGGCGCGCTCGTACACGGGCGGCTCGTTCCAGTCCTCGACCATCCGGCGCCGAATGCCCTTGCGCGGTTTTTCGAGTTGGGCCATTGTGCGCTCGCGCCAATGCTCGTCACGGGCGTAGCGGTCGGGGAAGATTTGGTAGACCATACCGCGCTCGTACCAGGTGGGGCGGTTCTCGCGGTGCTTGTAGACGGTAATCTGGAAGGACGGCACCTCGGCGTAGTCGTAGGTTACGCCCTCGCCGCCGGTGCGGCCCTGGGGCGCGCCCAGGCGAACCTCGGGCTGGCCCTCGATATTGCATATAAAGCTGTACCACACAAGACACGGTTCAGTGCATTTGAGCTCGCCGGTAAAAATGCCATCGCCTTCGTGCTCCATCGGAATCAGGGTCTCGCCGACTTCATCGACCCAGGTACGTAGGGTGAGTGTGGCCTGGTTGGGATCGGCATCCTCCAAAATCACCGAGAGTGCAACGGAAGTTCCAGTGGTCACAGCGCCAAAGGGGTTGCGAAACTGCGGCAGGCGGCTGTTGTGAATCAATCTCATAGTACGGTCCAGTTCAATAGAATCACGGCCTGCGGGCCATGGGCTTTACGCACAAATTGTAAGTATATCTGTTGTACACAGGGTGTATAAACAACATCCGTTTACCATCGGCGAACGGTTGTCCTAGAAAATCGTTTTACCCATCTATAGAACAAGGGGTGTCACGCTGAATGACACCCCTAGTTTATTGAGGATTTGGTTTTGGATCGTCCGGACTAGCGGCGCTTGCGGGCGGCCGTGGCCTTACGGACGGACGTCTTCTTGGACGGGGCCTTTTCCGTTGCCGGAGCGGCGGGGGAGACCGGGGTCTCCTTGGCGGGCGCGGGCTTAGCCTCTGCCTTCGGGGCGGCCTTGACCCCGGCGGCCTTCGACACCGGCTGGGCCTTTACCTTGGCCTTGGGCTCCTCTTT
>USGN01000233.1 GCA_900554255.1 uncultured Collinsella sp.
GGGCGTCTTGGTTTCCTTTTTGCCGAGTGACAGGTAGACGGCTTGCGGGCTGCCGGCAAAAGGGGCCGTGCTGGTACGGTCGACAAAGTCGGGAAACCATAGCGACCCCGATGCGCTCGCGGCGCGGTCAAAGGCGTCGGTTTGCCAGAGGGACCAGAGTGCGAAGAGGCCCGCGAGCGAGTAACCGGCAATGCCGCGCCAGGTGGGCGGCTGAGGAAGCGACGACTCGACCTGGGGGATTATCTGATTCAGCAGCTCATCAAGAAAATCGGCAGCTTGGCCGCCGAAAGGCTCGGCATCGCGTACGGTCCCGTCGCATGCCCAGGGGCTCAGCTCGCGATTCCAATCGAGCCCGCCAATGGTGACGAGGGCGAATGGCGGACAGTCGAGCTCTCGGCAACACTTATAAACCTCGCTGCCGTCGCCCACGACCACAGGAAGGTAGATGACAGGCGCGCTTTCCGTATGATTCGAATAAACGGTTATCTGCTTTTGATGCGCTTCCATGACGGGCTTCTCTCAGTGTTGTGATATCGGCAGCCCCAATTGTCGCACGCCAGCGTATGCCGGTTGGGCTAGACCAAAGACAATCTCGTGCATCCCCTGCGGACGCATATGGAAAACGCCACCGCCGGAGGGGAGCTCGGCGGTGGCGTTGTTAAACGGTGCTGGGGCTCGGGGCCTTCGCGGGAGCTGCCATGTGCGCAGAGGCGTCTAAGAACGCTTACGGCTCGCCATGGTGCCTGCGGCGATAGCGGCTGTTCCCGCAAGGACGGTTGCCACGATGGCCGCACCCGAGGTGTCGCCGGTTGCCGCGAGCACGCCGGTAGTCTTGGCTTTCGTGGTTGAAGCCGCAACGGCCTTGGTCGGCTTTGAGCCCTCAGGCTTGGGGTTCTGCTTGGACTTCGCGGGCTTGCTTTCTGCGGGCTTGGTCTCGTCGGGCTTGGGGTCTTCCGGCTTGGCTACCTCGGGAGGTGCGATGGTCGTACTTTTGGCGACTGCTTTGATATAGAGGGAGTCGACCGTGGCGTCGCCCGTGCCGATGGCTTGGCCTGCCTCGTAGATGCCGTCACGGAGCTTGCGATAGTCAATGACCTTGCCGCCTTCGGGCGTCTGGATGGCGGCGTTCTCAATCTTGATGGTGCCGATTGTCTTGCCGTCAGCGCTCATGGCACGGGCAAAGATTGCCGCTGTATCTCCTTCGGCCGTTACCTTGCTGCGGATGATCGAGATGACTGCGGGTGTGACGCCCTCGCTGGTCTGGGCGATGATGCCGATGTTCTCGCCTTGGGGTTCGCGCCTCGTCTCGCCATCTTGGTTTTCGCTGTAGGGGATGGGGCCGTCGCCGTTCTCGACATAGCGGGCTATGGCCTTGACAACGGAGTCGCTGATGTAGATGTGGCCGCCCTTCTCGTTGGGTCGATCGTTTCTGGTGGAGAATGCAGCCGAAACCTCGCCTTCCGCAAACGCGTCCACGGTGGAGCCGTTCTTGACGACGATGTCGTCCTGGTGGGTGAAGAGGGCGTTGGCGCCACCGTATCTGCCTTTACTTGCACGGACCGTCACGTTTGCATGATCGAGGGTGATGCCCTTGTGGGCATAGACGCCATATTCAACACCGTTTACGTTGAGGGAGGCGTTTGTGGCTGCGAGGCTGCCCTTGGCCTCGACGGCAGCGTCTTTCTCGGAGCTTGCCTTGACCTGGCCGCCGTCCGAGATGTTGATATTGCCGCCGCTCCAAAGGGCCTCACCATCGGCTGAGCTTGCCTCGACCGTCCCGCCACCCTTGATGGTGAGGTTCTTGTCGGCTCCAATACCCTTGTCCTTGGTAGCCCTGGCGGTGACGGCTCCGCTGTCGTCAATCGTGATATTGCCGTTTGCCCTGATGCCATCCGATGCACCCGTGGCGTTGACGTTGCCCGAACCTTTGATAGCGAGATCACCTCCGGCATTGATGGCATCAAACCCAGTGCTCGTGGCGTTGACGGATCCGGCTCCGTCGATGTTGATATTACCCGTGGAGAGGATAGCGTCCTCAGTAGATGTCACGCTGAGCGTGCCGCCCTCGTCGCCTTGGATATTGAGCTCGGCATTCTCGTTAGTGCCATGAGAAACGTTGATGCTTTCGATCCATTCGGCAGTGACGATGTTGGTTCCCGAGTAATTCACGTTGAGCTTGCCTGCGGCCTGGATCTCGCCGCCGTTATAGTTGTTGAGCTTCAAGTCGTCGGCGCCGTCCCACGACCAGGTACTTGTTGCCGCCGACCTTGACCCATTCCGCTGCGAGCGAGACGCTCGGCGTGAGCAGCGAGCTCACCGTGAGCGCGCACACGGCGCCCGCGACGATGCGGCGCGTCACGCGGCGCCAGCTGCCGTGCGCGAGTCCTATGCGATGGCGAACGTCGGGTTCGGCAACATGGGTTCCGGCGGTAGTGTCATTGCGTTTGGGGGTCGTGAACAAGGCTGCCATGGTTGCTCCCGTTCTCATAGGGCCTATACGACTAGATTCAGCGTATCTGCTGGATGTTGCCGGCGGTAGTGCCGTTTGGAGGGCAAAATGGCCAAAATTGGGGAGAAATAGGCCGCACGCCGGCGCAGGGACCGGCGCTAAAAGAAAAGCGCGGGGCCGCATGGCGACTCCGCGCTTTATTGTTCAGCTTTTGCAGCCTTGCCCTTACGCTACGAAGAAGTAGA
>USGN01000234.1 GCA_900554255.1 uncultured Collinsella sp.
GCCGGAGCTGCCGCACCGCAACCTCGATACGGGCATGGGTCTGGAGCGCATGGCCGCTATCATGCAGCACAAGACCGCTAACTACGACGGCGATCTGATGCAGCACCTCATCAAGCTCGGTGAGGAGATTAGCGGCAAGACCTATGACGCCGACGATTACTCCGGCGCCAGCCGCTCCCTGCGCATCATCGCCGACCACTCCCGCGCCGTTGACTTTATGATCTCGGACGGCATCCTGCCCGGTAACGAGGGTCGCGAGTACGTCCTTCGCCGCCTGCTCCGTCGTGCCGTGTTCCACGGCCGCCTGCTGGGCATCGAGGGCGCTTTCCTGACCAAGTTTATCGACGAAGTCAACGCTCAGATGGGCGAGGCCTATCCCGAGCTGCTCAAGAACGTCGCGCTCGTCAAGGGCATCGTCGCCTCCGAGGAGGAGCGTTTCTCCACGACGCTCGACAACGGCCGCGTTTACCTGGATGAGGCCCTGGCAGCGCTTGCCGAGGGTGCTGTGCTTCCGGGCGATGTTGCCTTTAAGCTGCACGACACCTTTGGTTTCCCCATCGACCTGACCGTCGAGATCGCCGGCGCTGCCGGCCACGACGTCGACATGGACGGCTTTACCGCCTGCATGGAGGACCAGAAGGCCCGCGCCCGTGCCAACGCCAAGGGCGATGCCTGGGGTAGCTTCAACGACGTGTGGGTCGAGCTTTCCGACAAGGTTGCCGCGACCGAGTTCGACGGCTATGACAACGACGTCATCGAGGGCGCCAAGGTTGTCGCCATCGTTCGCAACGGCGAGTCCGTCGAGTCTGCTTCCGCCGGCGAGGACGTCGAGGTCGTGCTCGACCGCACCCCGTTCTACGCCGAGATGGGTGGCCAGCAGGGCGACGCCGGTGAGCTTTGTGCCGAGGGCGTTGCGCTGACTGTTGCCTATACCAAGAACCACAATGGCCTGTATGCTCACGTCGCGCACGTTGACGAGGGCACGCTGACCGTCGGTGCTACCGTGACCGCCGCGCTCGACGCCGAGCGCCGTGGTTTCCTGCGCCGCAACCACACCGCCACCCACCTGCTCGACGCTGCGCTTAAGCAGGTCCTGGGCGAGCATGTCTCCCAGGCCGGCTCGCTGGTGACGCCCGAGCACCTGCGCTTTGACTTCACGCACTTCGAGGCTCTGTCCTCCGAGCAGCTCAAGGCTGTCGAGGACCTGGTCAATCAGCAGATCTTCGCTTCCAAGCCGGTCGTGACCCGCGTCATGGGCATCGACGAGGCCAAGGCCGCTGGTGCTGTCGCCCTCTTTGGCGAGAAGTACGGCGATGTCGTCCGCGTCGTCTCCGTGGGCGCCGAGGACCAGCCGTTCTCCAGCGAGCTCTGTGGTGGCACCCATGCCGCCAATACCGCCGAGATCGGCCTGTTCAAGATCATTTCCGAGTCCTCCACGGGCTCCAATGTCCGCCGTATCGAGGCCGTGACCTCCAAGGGCGCTCTCGATTACATGGCCGACCGCCTGGCGCTCGTTGACGCCGCCGCTGCTGCGCTCAAGTGCCGTGTCGACGAGGTTCCCGCCCGCGTGGAGAATCTGCAGGCCGAGCTGCGCGAGACTTCAAACAAGCTCAAGAAGGCGCTCACCGGTGGCTCCTCCGATGCGATCTCCAGCGCCATCGACGGCGCTGTCGAGCTGAATGGCTACAAGCTCGTTGTCGCTGAGCTCCAGGGTCTCGAGGCTGCCGACCTGCGCAACGTCTGGGATACCGTGCACCAGAAGGTCGCCGGCCCTGTCGCCTGCGTCGTCGCCAGCGTGACCGAGAAGGGCACCCCGGCCCTGCTCGCTGCCGGCTCCGATGAGGCTGTGAAGGCCGGTTTCCACGCCGGCAACGTGATCAAGCAGATCGCGGGCCTGGTCGACGGTCGCGGTGGCGGTCGTCCCAACATGGCCCAGGCCGGTGGCAAGAACGCCGCCGGTATCGCCGATGCCCTCGCGGCCGCAAAGACCGCGCTCGGCGCCTAAGAACCTAAGTAGTCGCTGTGGTCGCGCTCGCACTGGACATAGGGGAGACCAGGATTGGCATTGCCGTCTCGAGCCGTGATGGCAAGATGGCGATGCCTGTCAAGGTGCTTCCGGCTGCCGAGGTCACTGGTATGGCAAAGACGTTTCGCTACCTGGTCGAGGACTATGAGCCCGATATCCTGGTAAGCGGACGTCCCTTGACCATGGCCGGTGAGCCCGGCCCCCAGGCCGAGCGCGTCGCCGCCGTGGCCCAAAAGATCGCCGACGAGCTCGATCTTCCGCTGGATTTTGAGGATGAGCGTCTGTCCTCGCAGGAGGCCAAGCGAATCCTGCGAGAGCAGGGGCTTAACGAGAAACAGATGAGGGGCAAGATTGACATGATCGCCGCCAGCCTGTTCTTGCAGACATGGCTCGATCGTAAAAACGAGGAGGTTCAGCATGCCTAGCGCTTCCGATCCGCGCCAGCAGAATCGTACACGGCAGCCCGCGCAGCGCCCTGCTCAGCCTGGCCAGCTCCCGGCGCAGCCGATGCAGCGTTCGGCTCAGCCTACTCAGCGTGCTGCACAACAGCCCGCCGCTCGTCCCGCGCAACCCGCTGGCGGCGCTCGTTTTAAGCAGCAGGCTCCTGCCCAGCGCACGCAGGGGCAGTCCCGGCAATCGCGCTCCCTCGCACATCACGCTC
>USGN01000235.1 GCA_900554255.1 uncultured Collinsella sp.
AGATTGCCGACTACCCGTTTACTACGCTCGTGCCGAACCTCGGCATGGTGCGTGCCGGCGAATATTCTTACGTCGTTGCCGACGTCCCCGGTCTCATCGAGGGCGCGAGCGAGGGCCGTGGCCTGGGTCACCAGTTCCTGCGCCACATTGAGCGTACGGCCCTGATCATGCATGTCGTCGACATGACGGGCGGTTTTGAGGATCGCGATCCGGTTGAGGACTATCGCATCATCAACCGCGAGCTCGAGCAATATGGCGCCGAGCTTTCGGAGCGTCCGCAGATCGTCGTTGCCAACAAGTGTGATGCGCCGGGCACGGCCGACAAGATTGCCGACCTTAAGCGTGCGGCGCTCGACGATGGCCATATGTTCTTTGCCGTGTCTGCTGTTACGGGCGCCGGCCTCAACACGCTGATGCTTGCCGTGGGCGAGCAGGTGGCTAAGCTTCGCGCTGAGCTTGCGGTCTCTAATGAGCCGGTCGATCTGCGCGACGAGGAGTGGGAGCGTCGCCGCCTGCAGCGCGAGAAGCGTTTCCGCATTGTCCAGGAAGAGCCCGGTGCCTTCCGCGTGGTCGGTCGCGCCATCGAGCGTATGGTCATCCAGACCGACTGGGGAAACGAGGAAGCCGTCATCTACCTGCAGCATAAGTTTGCGCGTATGGGTGTTGACGACGCGCTCGAGAAGGCCGGTTGCCGTGCGGGCGACGAGGTCCGCATTTGCCAGCGCGCTTTTGACTTTGAGGGCGCCGAGGACTTCTCGGAGTACGAGGAGGAGCTCGAGGACGAAGGCGAGGACGTTGAGGTCTTTGACGTAGCCGATGCCGCGGACGAGGGCGTCGAGGTTGTCGATACGGCAGAAGCCGCGGACGATGTCGAGACCCCGGAGGGCGAGTAAGCCATGTCGCTGCGCGGTGGAATTGGTTTGCCCGAGCTGCCTATCAAGGATGGGCAGGAGTTTCGGCTTGGCATTATGGGTGGCACCTTCGACCCGATTCATTACGGGCACTTGGTTACCGCCGAGCAGGCTCGCGAATCGCTCGACTTGGACGCTGTGCTTTTTATGCCGGCCGGCTCTCCCGCCTTTAAGCTCGATAAACCGGTGACGCCTGCCGAGGACCGTTATGCCATGACGGTCCTCGCCACCGCCGCGAATCCGGCTTTTTTGGCGAGTCGTTTCGAGATCGACCGTCCGGGCGTGACCTATACGGCCGATACGCTTCATGCCCTTCGCGACTTTTACCCGCCTCAGGTAAAGCTCTACTTTATTACGGGTGCCGATGCGATTATCGATATTGTGACCTGGCATGATGCGGACCGAATCGCCGAGCTTGCCACGTTTATTGCGGCGACGCGTCCCGGCTTTGACATCGATACGGCCCGGGCGCGAATTAAGGAATCGGGGCTGCCATTCGACGTGCGTTATATTCAGATTCCGGCGCTGGCGATCAGCTCGACGAACATTCGTAAGCGAGTTGCCCGCGGCATGAGCGTGCGCTATCTTACGAGCGAGTCTGTGCTCGGCTATATCCGTAAACGCGGTCTGTATGCCGATCTTGGGCAAGACGATTTTGATTGATGGGGGAGAACGTTGTCGGTAGAAGATCAGTTTGAGGGCGATGAGCGCGCGCTGCTCAAGCGCATTCAAGAGCTGCTCGATGTGCGCATGAAGGATAAACGCAAGCGCTACGTTCATTCGCTCGGGGTTGCCGAGACTGCGCTGCGCCTAGCCGAGGTATACGGTGTCGACCGCTTTGATGCCGCCGCCGCCGGCCTGATTCACGACTGGGACAAGGTACTCTCCGACGACGAGCTGGTCACGCGCGCTCTGCATTACGGCATTAAGATTGCCGGCTCTCCGTCTGCCGCGACGCCGCTTTTGCATGGCCCGGTCGCCGCCTATGAGCTTCCGCAGCTATTTCCCGAGCTGTCGCCGGCGGTCTTTCAGGCTGTCGACCGTCACACCGTGGGCGCCTGCGACATGACGCCGCTCGATATGGTGGTCTTTGTGGCCGATGCCATCGAGCCCAACCGCCACGGTGACTATGCCCATGCGCTGCGTAAGATGGTGGGGAAGTCCTCGCTCGACGAGTTGTTCTTCTCCTGTTTTGCGCAGGGTCTGGTCTACGTGATCCAGTCCGGGCGCTATCTTTATCCCACGGCTATTACGATTTACAACCATTACGCCCAGCTGCGCTAGCTCGGGCTGTCTAGAAAGAGGTATTCCATGGCCGACGAGACCATGACCGACGAGCAGATTCTTAAGGCTGTGGAGCACAAGAGTTTCGTTGCCACGTCCGACCGTACTGCCGCCTCGCTGTCCGCGAGCGGTGTCGCCGCCGAGGATGTCGCCCGCGCTGCCGCACAAGCCGCCTACGACAAGAAGGGCGAGGACGTTCAGGTGCTCGACCTGACCGAGCTCTCCGACGTGTGCGACTACTTTGTCCTTGCTACCGGCACCAACAACCGCCAGGTTGATTCGATCGTCGATGAAATTGAGGAGAAGGTCGCCGAGGCTTGCGGCGAGCACCCGTTCTCCATCGAGGGTCGCGAGCAGAAGACCTGGATGCTCATGGACTATGGTTCGGTTGTCGTCCACGTCTTCACTCCCGAGGCGCGCGATTTCTACCGTCTCGAAAAGCTCTGGGGTGACGCTCCCCAGCTCCCCCTCAACCTCCTCTAGA
>USGN01000236.1 GCA_900554255.1 uncultured Collinsella sp.
GCGTCACCAACAAGCTGCTTGCCAAGAAAGCCTGCAAGATATGCGTTGCCTACGAAGGCATGGAAAAGTTCTTCCCTGCAGAGAAGATTATCATGACCGGCAACCCCGTCCGCCAGAACTTGCTCGGACATGCCGTTGCGCACGAAGAAGCCGTAAGCTACTTCAGCCTGAACCCGTCCAAAAAGACCATCCTGATACTGGGCGGCAGCCTCGGGGCACGCACCATTAACCGCACCCTGACCACCGGCCTTGACGTCATCCGGCAGAACCCCGACATACAGTTCATCTGGCAGACCGGCAAAATATACATCGACCAGGTAAGAGACGCCATCACCACAGCAGTCGGTGAAGCCGTACACCATCCGCATATCAACGCCATTCCCAATCTGTATGTAACAGATTTCATCAAAGACATGGCGAAGGCCTATGCGGCTGCCGATTTGGTAATCTCCCGTGCCGGCGCCGGCTCCATTTCGGAATTCTGCCTGCTTCACAAGCCTGTAATCCTTGTCCCCTCGCCCAATGTGGCAGAAGACCACCAGACCAAGAACGCACTGGCGCTCGTCGATAAAGACGCCGCCATCTACGTAAAGGACGCGGAAGCCGAAGAGAAACTCCTGCCCGCAGCACTGGATACGGTAAAAGACAGTGATAAACTGAAAGAATTGAGCAACAACATCGCCCGATTGGCATTGCCCGACTCGGCAACCGTCATTGCCAAAGAGGTGCTGAAACTTATTAAATGACAAGTACATGAATATAGAAACCATAAAATCCGTTTATTTCGTCGGTGCCGGCGGCATCGGCATGAGCGCACTGATACGCTATTTTCTATCCAAAGGCAAGTTCGTGGCGGGATATGACCGTACACCGAGCGAACTGACCGGGCATCTCATTGCAGAAGGTGCACAAATACATTATGAGGAAAACACCGGTCTCATCCCTGAGATTTGCAAGGACAAGGAGAGCACATTGGTGGTGTACACCCCTGCCATTCCTCAGGAGCATGCCGAACTGGCCTATTTCCGGGAGAATGGTTTCGAGATACATAAACGTTCCCAGGTATTGGGCACGATTACCCGCAGCAGCAAAGGACTCTGCGTTGCCGGCACGCATGGCAAGACCACCACGTCTTCGATGTGCGCCACCATGCTCGACCGCATGGGTCTGGATCCGAGCTTCTTGATCGGTGGCATCGTCGAGGGCTACGACACCAACGGCAAGAACGGCTCGGGTGACTACTTTGTCGCCGAGGCCGACGAGTCCGACAGCTCGTTCCTGTTCCTGAACCCCAACGTGGTCATCGTGACCAACGTCGAGGCCGACCATCTCGATCATTACTCGGGCATCGAGGAGATCGAGGCCACCTTTGCCAAGTTTATGGGCCTGGTTGGAGAGAGCGGCACCGTCATCGTTTGCGGCGAGGACCCGCATCTGGTCGAGCTCGCCAAGTCGACGGGCCGTCATGTGCTTTCCTATGGCTTTGCCGAGAACAACGACATCGTCTGCGTGCATCCGGATGTCAAGGGCATCCAGAGCGATTTTATCGTTCGCTTTGAGGACGGCACTGAGCACGCTGTGGAGATCAAGAGCAATCCCGGTCGCCACAACATGCTCAACGCCACGGCGGTGCTCACCGTCGCCCATGTCCTGGGCCTTGACATCGACGCCGCCGCCAAGGCGCTCTCGAGCTTTGAGGGCGTCCGCCGTCGCTTTACCCACGTGGGCGATATCGATGGCATCACCGTGGTCGATGATTACGGCCATCACCCCACCGAGATCAAGGCGACGCTTGCTGCTGCTTCGTCGCTGGGCTACAAGCACGTCGACGTCGTGTTCCAGCCGCACCGCTATTCGCGCCTGCAGGCCCTGTGCGACGACTTTGCCGATGCATTTGCCAATGCCGATAAACTGCTGCTGATTGATGTGTTCTCGGCTGGCGAGATGCCCATTCCGGGTGTCACCTCTAAGATGCTCGCCGATACCGTGCGCGCCAAGCATCCTGGCAAGGAGGTCGTGTACTGCTCCAGCCGTCTTGAGCTCAACCAGGAGCTTGAGAATCTCGTGGGTGAGGGCGACCTGCTGCTCACCATGGGTGCCGGCGACGTTACGACCGTCGGCCCCGAGTTCATCGAGTATCTGACTGCCAAGAAAGACGCTTAAGTCTAATGGGTCTGTTTAACGCCGTCATGGCGCTCTCGGGCATGATCGACACGGATGTGATCGAGGACGAGCGCCTTGCGCGTCATACGAGCTATCGTATCGGCGGCAAGGCCGACCTCTTTGTGACGTGCCATAGCTACCATGCCCTGCGTCGCGCCGTGGCGGTGCTTGACCGCGAGCAGGTGCCGTGGGTGATTATCGGTAAGGGGTCCAACCTGTTGGTTGCCGATGCCGGTTATCGCGGCGCCGTTATTTCGTTGGGACGTGAGTTTCAGCGCACGGTTGTTGCCGAGGACGGCTGCACGCTGACGGTTGGTGCGGGCGTGATGTTCGCGCGTTTGGTCAACGACGCCTTGTCGCGCGGGCTTTCGGGCCTTGAGTTCGCGGTCGGTATTCCCGGTTCGGTCGGCGGCGCCGTGTCCATGAACGCAGGTACGCGGACCGAGTGGATCGGCTCCCTTATCGAGGACGTGGTCACGTTTGATCCGGCGTCCGGTATTAAGCACTATGCAG
>USGN01000237.1 GCA_900554255.1 uncultured Collinsella sp.
CCAAAATATACCTGTCCCTTTTTGGCAGGTTAGATGGTGAATTCGGCGAAGTTGCGGTCGCCGTCTGCGGTGCCGGTGTCGCCTGTTGCGGCTGCCGGTGCCAGCGCGTCGCCGCCGACGCTTTGCAGCAACTCGGCCACGTTTGCATCGGGGTTCTGGCACAGGATATCGAGCAGCTCGATAAAGTCACGGATGACCTCACGCGGCGTCAGGTGCGTATCGGCTCCCACGCGGCCAAACTCAATCTTGAGAAAGTCCACCAAGTCGTTCTCGGTAAGCGTGGGTGTCCAGCCAAAGTAGCCGGCATGGATCTGCATGAGTTTTTCGATGAGCACCAGCAGTTCCTCATAGGTGAGTGGCTGCAGGCGGATGATGGGCGCGAGCATGTCCTTAAGGTCCTCGCGTGCAAAGCGGCCCTGAGCGAGTCGACTTCGCAGGGCCTCGTAGGAGAACACGCCACGGCGGCGGTCTTCGATGGAGGTTGGCGTGCCGCCCATGATCATGCCCAAGTACTGCGCCTTGCCCTGGAGTGTGTCGTTGTACATGGTCAGGATCTTCTCGTAGTTGTATTGGCGCGTGATTGCGTTGGGAATCTTGTACAGATTCACGAGTTCGTCGATGAGAACCAGCATGCCCTTGTAGCCGCTGCAGACCAAAAAGCGCGCAATGAGCTTAACGTAGTCGTACCAGTCGTCATCGCTGATGATGGTCGAGGAGCCCAGCTCGGCGCGTGCCTCACTCTTGGTGCGGTACTCGCCGCGAATCCATTTGGTCACGCGGCTCATAGCTTCTTCGTCGCCCTCGGATACGGCCGCGCGGTAGCGGCGGAGCATGCGGGCGAAGTCGAAGCCGTGGACCATTTCCTCGAGCGGGGCCAATTGGGCATTGACGGCAGACTCGTCGGCATCGGCACACGAGGCGACCCAGCGATCCAGGATAAGGTTGAGCGCACCGCCCTCGGGGCGCGTCTTGGTCGATATGTTGCGGATGAGCTCACGGTAGGTGGCAAGGCCCTGTCCCTGGCCGCCCTGCAGACGGCGCTCAGGGGATAGGTCGGCATCGGCCACGACGAATCCCTCGCCCATGGCGTGCGTGCGGATCGTCTGGAGCAAAAAGCTCTTGCCGGCGCCGTAGCGACCGACCAGGAAGCGGAAGCTCGCGCCACCGTCGGCGATGAGACTCAGATCGGTGAGCAGGGCGCGGATCTCGACCTCGCGCCCTACGGTGATGTAGGGAAGGCCGATGCGCGGGACAACGCCGCCCTTGAGCGAGTTGAGAATGACGGCGGCGACGCGCTTGGGCACGCGGGGTGCTGCGGGTGCGGTATCACTCATGGTCTAGGTATCCTCTCACGTCTGCTTCGTAGTCTTCGATAATTTGCGGTCCTTCTGGGCCAAATTCAATAACGGTGTCGCCCACCAGGTCAAAGAGCGCCTCGTTGATGGTATCGACGAGCATGTCCTCGCTCTGCCCCGATTGCACTACCGCCGATTCCGCCTGTACTGCGTTGTGCTCGAGCAGCGCGCGGAGATAAGCGTCTGCGGCAGGCGTGAGTTCGTTCGTGGCGTCAGCGGGCGCAACAGCTGCGAACGCGGGCGTCGGCGCGAGAAGCGGTGCCACGACACCAAACTGTTCGGTGGATATGGTTGGCTCGTCGGTCTCGTCCTGCCGAATGGGTGCCGCGACCGCCTCGACAATCGCGTCGGCTACGGGCTCGGCTTCCGGTTGCCATGAGTCCGCTGCCTCGGCTTCTGCGGACGCGCCGTCCTCGCGTTCCTCGTCGATTAAAAGCGCTTCGCGCGTTTGCGCGGCGGCGCTCCGGATATGCCCCAGCTGGCTCAGGTCGATATCGATCTTGACGGGTTGGTGCGCAGCGTCCCACGAAAGCCATGCCACGATCTCGTCGTCGATGATCTTGGCCAGATATTTGGAGACCTTCTCTTCCTTCAGGGGGTGGGTAGGGTCCAGCGCCAGGCGCAGGCGTTGGTCGCAGGCGCGCATCATTTCGCCGAGCTTGCTGCTCTTTTGCCTACTACCGTGGATACGCATGCATTCCCAAAAGCCGTTTTGGCAACGGTAGATATGGATAGGATCCAGGCGGTATTCGCAGTCCTCGTGGCGCTCGGGCGCAAAGAATACGGCCGAGGCAAACATGGTGTAGGGCATGGCCGTCTCCTCCCCAAATAAGCTCGCCACGATGCCGGTCTTTCGGTGCGTGTCATAGTAGCGCGCCATACGGACATACACGGCGCACGCCACGTGGCGCAGATCGCGGTGGTGGCTGCGGTCGAGCCGCGAGTTACTTAGGTTGTACGTGGAGAGGGCGTTGATGGCGGCCATGAGTCGCTCCTCGCGCACCTCATCGGGCGGAAGGGGGAGCGTGGGTTCGGAGGTTTTGCGACGCTTAGGGGTCTGGCCGGACGGTGCCGGTGCTGGTACAAGGTCTCGTGCCGCGCGCCGCAGCTCGATAAGGGCGTTGTCGAACATGACGGTTTTAGAATCACGAAGCAGCTTGGGGTCGAGCCCGTGGAACACGGCGTAGTCCTGCAACCACACGCGTGCAAACCGATCGATGCCGGGCTCGAAGGCGCGATAGGCATCCCAAAAGGCCTTGATCATGTTAAAACCATCGAGTGGGTCATCTACGCCAATGCCGCAGATCAGC
>USGN01000238.1 GCA_900554255.1 uncultured Collinsella sp.
AGTGTCCGTCCACCAGCGGGAAGATGCGGCAGACGATATACATCAGGATGCCGGCGATGGCAGCAGTGACGAGGAACGTGGCGATGGCCTTCATGGCCTGGTAGCCGATGCTCAAAAACGTGACGCCCACAAACATGTACAGGTCGTTAAGGCCCAGGCCAATCACCGACAGGATGGTGAAGATCGTGAACTCGCGCTTGCGGCTCATGCCTTCGCGGTGGTCGAACACGTACTTCATGCTGAGCCAGTAGTTAACCACGACGGACGTGATAAACGAGATCGTGGTGCTCATCAAAAAGTCGAGGTGGAACAGCTCGACGAGTGCAATGAGCATGCCCCAGTCGATGCCAAAGGAGATAAGACCCACGACGGCGAACTTGAGGAACTGCTTGGTATGAGGTTGTGCCAGTGCCTTGCGCACGTAATCACATCCAATGCGTTGATGAATCGAGCAGAGGATACTTTAGAGCTTTTGCAAGGGAAACGTAAGGTCTTTGCCAAGAACTATACGAACTCGCCAAATATTCAAGAGGTAATCCGCAAACGTTGCAAATCTTACCGTAAACGAGCGAGGCCCACGAACAACACGGTGCTCGACGCGCGTCATCCGTGGGTCCCGTAGTGCAACGAGGGGGCCGAGCTACTTGGTCTCGTCGCCCTCCAGGAAGATCTTTCGGGTCACAAAGTTGTAGACCATGACGAGCGCGGTGGCGCAGATCTTGGCGATATTGGCCTCGAGCCCCAGACCGGCGTTGAGTGTCAGCACGATACCGTCGTTGAGCACCAAACCGATCACGGACAGCACGACAAAGATGATGAACTCGCGGCGGCGGCTCATGCCCTCCTTGTGCGCAAACACGTACTTCATGCTCGCGACGTAGTTAAAGATGAGCGAGACGATAAAGCCGCTGGTATTGGCGATCAGGATATTAAGGCCCAGGCCGTAGTGGAGCAGATTCATGATGCCAAAGTCGATGACCGTGGCGACGACGCCGACGACGCCAAACTTCATGATCTGCGCAAGGAGCTTTTGCATGGTACCTGCCTTAAGCCGGCGCCGGGGCGCCGTGGGGATGACAAACTTAGCAAGTTTAGCCAATCCCCGCGGGTGGTGCTAGGCGCGCTCCTCGATAGCACCGTTTCTATATGCATCGAGCAGTTGGCGTAGGTCCTGGATCTGGCTGCGGATCTTGGCACCGGTATCGGTGTCGCTTACCATGCGGCGGCGGTCGGCCTCGTCAAAGCGGTTGGTCTCGCTCTCGATGTCCACGTTGCGTGTGAGTGCCTCGGCAACCGTCGTAAAGGCCCGGTGCGACTTGAGGCGGCAGCCGCGCGAGCTCGAGATGAGCGTATAGCCGGCGATGCCCGTCTTGGGATGGTAAGCGCGGCAGAAGCCGCCATCGATGACCAGCAGCTTGCCCTCGGCGCGGATGGGCTGCTCGCCCTTGGTGGTTTTAACGGGCGTGTGGCCGTTGATGATGTGGCCGGTCGGCGAGCATGCCATGGGCGCGACGCCAAACTCGCGCATGATGTCGTCGCAGACCGAGGGCGACTTGGTAAGCGTAAAGTACGGATCCATTGGCTCGACCCAGGTGCTCTTATCGGCGATATAGGCGCGCTCAAAGGTACGCACCAGGCGTCCGCTGGCGGGTGAGTTAAAGCCAATCCACAGGTACCACATCCAGTCGAGAGCGTCGCGGTCGCCCACGCGCCAGGCGCGGCGGGCGATGTGGTCGCAAAAATCGAGATAATCGCGGCCAGCGTGCCAGGTGCCCAGACAGTTCATGCTGCTAAAGGTGCCGTCTTCGTTGAGCGGAACGCAGCCGTGGAAGAGCAGGTTGCCGTTGGCGACCTTGTACATCGAGCCGTGGGAATAGAGGAAATCGATATGGCGATGCAGGTGATCGGCGGTGACAAACTCGGACACGAGCTTGTCCATGATGTGCTGTTCCTGGGGCGTGAGCATGTAGGGGTCCGCCGGATCGACGGTGGGGAAATCGTTGGTCGTGAGCGGCCACACACTGCCGTCGGCAAGCGTGACCGTGCCGGTGTCGTGGTCGATCTTGTCGAGCAGCAGGCGGTCGGTCATGTCGAACTCGGGGTGGCGCTGGATAATCTGGCCCTCGAGCTTAAAGAGCAGCACGTTGATGGCCTTGATCAGCGGGGTGATGGACTCAACGGCGGTGTAGGTGGCATCGGCAAAGGCGACGAGCTCGCGCAGCGAGATGCCGTAGTCGTTCTCGAGGATCTCGTAATTGTCGTAGCCCAGGTTGTTGCGCAGCACCGTGGCGATGCAGGCGGGCTCACCGGCCGCAGCACCCATCCACAGCAGGTCGTGGTTGCCCCACTGGATGTCGAGCGAATGGTAGGTGAGCAGGCGGTCCATAATCTTGGCCGCGCCGCCGCCGCGGTCGAAGATATCGCCCACCAGGTGCAGGTGGTCGACGGCCAGGCGCTTGATGAGCGAGGCGAGCGACTCGATAAAGTCGTCGGCGCTGGCGGTCTCCAGGATGGACTCCACGATGCGCTCGTGATAGCGCACGCGATAGTTGTTCTCGTCCGGGTGCGTGTGCAACAACTCGTCGATGATGTAGGCGTAATCGCGCGGGATAGCCTTACGCACCTTGGAGCGCGTATAGCGGCTCG
>USGN01000239.1 GCA_900554255.1 uncultured Collinsella sp.
AAAGCTTCACGACCACACGCTGTTCATGTTCGAGACAATATGACTTTTTGCCCGTTGTAAACGGAGTCGCGATGGGTGTTCTGTATGATGGCTCAGACAAGGCTGTTCAATGACAGGGAGGCATATATGGCAATCAAAGCCATCGCGATGGATATCGACGGTACGCTCACCAACGATCAGAAAGTGATTAGCCCGCGTACGCGCGAGAAGCTGCTCGCGGCGCAGGAGTCGGGCATTAAGCTCATTTTGGCTTCGGGCCGTCCCGCATGGGGGCTGCACGCCTTGGCGCAAGAGCTCGACCTTCAAAACCATGACGGTCTGCTGGTGGCCTTTAACGGCGCACACGTCGTCGATGCCCAGACCGACGAGGTGCTGTTCGATCAGGCTATGCCTGCCGACGAATTGCATCGCCTGATTGATCACCTGCGTAATTTTGACGTGATCCCTATGATTTCGCTCGGTCGCGATTTGCACGTCGAGGACTCGTACCATTGCATGATCACGCTGCCTGACGGCTCGCAGAAGAATATCGTCAAGTATGAGCGCGACGCGTGCGATCTTAAGATTCGCGAGGTGGAGAGCCTGCATGAGGTCGCTGATGCTTATCCCGTGGACAAGCTGCTGACGGCGGGCGATCCGGCCTACCTGCAGGCGCATTACGAGGAGATGTATGCGCCCTTTAAGCAGACGCTTTCGGGCATGTTTACGGCCGACTGGTACTTTGAGTACACGGCGCCCGGTATCGACAAGGCCCGCGCACTCGAGGGTGCCCTGCCCAAGCTCGGCATCGATGCCAGTGAGGTCGTATCGTTTGGCGACGGCCAGAACGACAAGTCCATGATTGAGTGGGCCGGCACCGGTGTTGCCATGGGTAACGCCGTCGAAGAGGTTAAGGCTGTAGCCCAGATGGTGACCGCCAATAACAACGAAGACGGTATTGCGGTGGCGCTGGATAAGCTGCTGGGTTAGAATCGCCGATTAATGCATGGCTCGGGCGCCTGCTTGCGGGCGTCCTTTTGTTAGGGAGGGTGCCGTGTCCGCATTTCCGTTCGACGCCGTTATCTTTGACATGGACGGCGTCATTGTCGATACCGAGTATTACTACCTGGGCGAGACTGCCGCGTTTGCCAAGGAGCTTGGGCTTAACCTGACTCAAGAGGAGTTGAATGGGCAGGTTGGTACCTCGCATCAGTTCTTCCTGCATATGCTGGTCGATTGGTTTGAGCGCGCCGGTAAGGGGCACTTCACTGGCGAGGAAGCGTTGGCCCGTTGGGACGAGTGGGCGCATAAGCGTCCGCGCGACTATCAGGCTTTGATTAACCCAGGCGCCGTGGATACGATTCGAGAGCTGCCGCGCCGTGGCGTTCGCGTGGCGCTTGCCAGCTCGTCTCCCATGGTTAGCATCGAGGAAGTGCTCAACGCATGCGGGCTGTCTGATGCCTTTGAGTATGTGGTGAGCGGCGAGCAGTTTAAGGAGAGCAAGCCCGAGCCCGACATCTACCTACATGCGCTGGACCTGCTGGGGCTGCCCGCGAATCGCTGCTGCTGCGTTGAGGATTCCGTTCCGGGCATTACCGCGGGTAAGCGAGCCGGCCTGACGGTCATTGCCAAGCGCGAGGAGCGCTTTGGCTTTAGCCAGGATGCCGCGGACAAGATTATCGACCAGCTGCCGGAGCTGCTGGAACTCGCGTAGATTCTGGGCGGTACTGCTGTCACAACAGTGGTTCCGTTGGCATAAGAGAGAGGGGCGGCGTCATGGCATTTAACGTGAGCGCACTGGGGTTTGGCGACAACGTCGTCGACTGCTACGAGCATATCCACACAATGTATCCGGGTGGCAATGCGGTGAACTTTGCCGTGTATGCCAAGAAGTGCGGCGCCGCGCGCTCCGCGTATATGGGCATCTTTGGTAATGACGCTGCTGCTGAGCATGTGATTGCGAGTCTTGAGGATGAGGACGTTGAGCTTGCCAAGTGCAAGCAGCTCATCGGCGAGAACGGTGCGGCACGCGTGACCGTCGTTAACGGCGACCGTGTTTTCCTTGGCTCCAACGAGGGCGGTATCCGTGGCGATGCGCGCTATGTCCTCGATCGCTTTGACCTTTCGTACATGAAGCAGTTCGATGTGGTTCATTCGGGCAACTATTGCTTTACCGAGCGCGAGCTGCCCAAGTTGAAGGCTGCGGGCGTCACGGTCTCTTTTGACTTTTCGGACGACTCTACCGACGAGTACTACGAGCAGATTGCGCCCTACGTCGATTTCGCTTTCTTTAGTGCGGCGGATGCTGCGAGTGAGGATGAGATTCGCGAGCGTCTGGCATGGGTGAAGGGCCTGGGTCCGCGTTTTGTGTCGGCTACGGCGGGCGCCGAGGGCTGCATTGCTTACGACGGCGATCGTTATTACCGCCAGCTGGCTAAACCGGTAACGGACATGAAGGACACCATGGGGGCGGGCGACTCGTTCCTTACCTCGTTTTTGATGTGCTATCTCGATTCCGCCAAGCGTGGTGAAGATGGCGCCGAGGCCATCGAGCGCGCGCTCGACTTTGCTGCCGGGTTTGCCTCGACCGTGTGCGGCATGGAAGGTTCTTGGGGCCACGGAGCACCAATCGTCGAATAGCCGAGCGGTCCCGGGGAGGTG
>USGN01000240.1 GCA_900554255.1 uncultured Collinsella sp.
GTTTTCGTAGATTCCGCACGAGCCGAAGAGCACTTAATGTGCTCTTCGTGCGAGCCAGGACTTGACCGAGCGAAAACCTTGCGCCTGGCCTTCGGCGGCGCGTGCCGGATGGTGGAATTGTGTGCAGCCCGGTTTTCCGTTGACCGACGCCGGGGCCCCCGCCATAATACTTTCGGTTCACGCACGAATCCGCTGCCAGAGACAGCCGGTGCAAACGGGCATCGCCCGCGAGCTTAATGGGATATCCCGCCAGCCGAGGTGGTCGAGTAGATATGTCTTCTCGCCCCCGTCGCTCATGCAGCGCGGGGGCTTTCTTTTTGGACATGCCCCCGTCACGTCCTTGTGGCGGACCGTGCCCGGAAAGAATTCGAGGAGGTGTAATTCATGCCCCAGCAGTACAAAATCGACAAGGTTGCAGAGATCGAGTCCCGTATCGCCGAGAACGCCGGTCTGTTCGTCGTCAATTACAACGGTCTGACGGTTAAGCAGGCTCAGGAGCTGCGTCATCAGCTTCGCGAGTGCGGCGCCGAGATGAAGGTCTACAAGAACAACCTGGTCAAGATCGCACTCAAGAACCAGGAGCAGCCCGAGCTCGACGAGATCCTCGCCGGCCCCGTCGCTTATGTGTTCTACGAGTCCGAGCCGGTCGAGGCCGCTAAGGCCCTTAAGGACTTCTCCGCTAAGTCCAAGGGCGTCCTTGAGATCAAGGGCGGTATCTCCGACGGCAAGGCCGTTTCCGCTGATGATGTTAAGGCTATCGCCGAGCTGCCCACCAAGGATCAGCTTCTCGGCCAGATCGCCGGTCTCATCTCCGGTTTCGCTCGCGACATCGCTGTCTGCGTCAACGGCGTTTCCTCTGGTCTCGCTCGTTCGATCCAGCAGGTCTCCGAGCAGAAGGCAGCCTAGTTGCTGTTTTCGCCCGCGGCGGCAACGCCGCACCCCTGGCGCATTCGCGCCGTGTTTTAACTGATCTCCGTGCATTCGCACGGAAACCGAAAGGACTTAGAAATGGCTAAGCTTACCACCGATGAGATCATCGATGCTCTTAAGGAAATGACCCTTCTCGAGGCTTCCGAGCTCGTCAAGGCTATCGAGGACACCTTCGGCGTTTCCGCCGCTGCTCCTGCCGCTGTTGTCGCCGCTCCCGCTGCTGGCGCTGCTGAGGCCGAGGAGAAGACCGAGTTTGACGTCGTGCTCGAGGGCTTCGGCGACAACAAGATCCAGGTCATCAAGGCCGTCCGTGAGCTCACCAACCTTGGCCTGAAGGAGGCCAAGGAGGTCGTCGAGGGCGCTCCCAAGGCTGTTCTCGAGGGTGCCAAGAAGGAGGACGCCGAGGCTGCCAAGGAGAAGCTCGAGGCTGCTGGCGCTGCTGTCACCCTCAAGTAATCAGGCTCTCTCGCCAGATTTCTTTGCAGACGGGGTTCGCGTTGCGAGCCCCGTCTTTTTTGTTATGACCCCTTTATTTTGTGGCTCGGCATGCAAATTGCCGCCGTTTGCGGTGGTTTGGGGTCGCTACCGCTGGGCGATAAAATTGCACCATTCGAGCAATTATTTGCGTTGACCTGCTGAAGAATGGCGCTTGCCTGCATTAACGTTAATTAGCAGCGGTAAGATAATTCGGTATCGCAATTTGGTCTGCGGCCGCCGTGCCGCACGCACAGGGCGCATCCTGCGCCTGCGAAAGGATCCTTGAATAATATGAAGGCAATCATCCCCGCCGCCGGTCTTGGCACGCGTTTTCTGCCTGGCACCAAGTGCACGCCCAAAGAGATGCTGCCGGTGCTCGACAAGCCGGTCATTCAGTATGTCGTTGAGGAGGCACTCGACCCCGAGGAGGTCGACGACGCCATCATCGTTACCTCGCCCGGCAAGCCCGAGCTGCTGAACTACTTCCAGCCCGACCGTTCGCTCGAGAACCTGCTACGCGAGCGCGGTAAGGACGCCTACGCCGACGCTGTCGCCCATGCGGGCGGTATGCCGGTTGACTTCCGTTATCAGTACGAGCCCAAGGGCCTCGGTCACGCCATTCGCTCTGCTGCCGACGCTGTGGCAGGGGAGAACTTCCTGGTTCTTCTGGGCGACTATGTTGTGCCCAACCGCGACATCTGTGACAAGATGCTCGCTGTCTCCAAGGAGCACGGTGGCGCTTCGGTTATCGCCGTTGCCGCGTGCGCTCCCGAGGAAGTCAGCCGCTATGGCGTCATCGCCGGCGATCGCGTGGGCTCTCTCGAGGGCTTCGAGAATGCCGCCGATGACGAGCCCGGTGCCGTTTGGCGCATCGGTGGTCTGGTCGAGAAACCCGCTCCCGAGGCGGCTCCGTCCAACCTGTACATCGTTGGTCGCTACCTGCTGAGCCCGTTGGTCATGGACCTGCTGGCCGATCAGCAGGCCGGTAAGGGCGGCGAGATCCAGCTGACCGACGCCATGGCCCGCTCGCTCGACCGCGAGGCCATGTACGCTGTCGTTATCGACCCGCTGTCGGGCTACGATACCGGTACCCCGTCTGGTTGGATGGCCACCAACGCCCTCATGGCTGCAAACGATCCTCGCTTTGCCGGCGCCTTCTGGGACGCCATCGACGAGCGCGGCGGATTGATGCGCAAGTAAGCCTTCGGACATCGACATTTACGGGCGCGG
>USGN01000241.1 GCA_900554255.1 uncultured Collinsella sp.
TCGCAGGACGGCGCTTTCTGCCCTATAGTGTTTGGTGAGCAATATCGTTCAATTTTGAAACACTCGGTCGTGCGACCGTCGGCGGCTGCATGTCGCCGCGGACAGGGGCAAATCATGGATAGCGATGCCAAGCTGAACATCTTGACCGAGGCCCTGGCTGCTGCCGGGGCCTCGGCATTGGCAATCGATGCGCGTGGGGACGTCGCGATCTCGACCATGAATGACGCGGCGCTTGAGCGGGATGTGGCGGCTTTTGTAGCTGAGCGCCTCGACCGTATAGGAGACGGCGCGCGTCTGGTTATGGGGCGTGCGGGTGCGCGCCTGAGCCTGACCGTTCGCCCCACCGACAAAGAGGGCGGGGGGCTTTGGGTCGTCGTGGTCCGCGAGGTGCGCGGTGCCGCGGCGCATGCGGGCATCGAGTGGCTCAACGCCGACGAAGTTGAGGCCCGCTACGAATCGAGCGCGTACGGCATCGTTGAGGGGGCGGCCTCGGTGGCTGCGCCGGTTGCAGAGAGTTACGCGCGCGGTGTGCCTCTTATGCTCGAGGGCGAGCTGGGAGCGGGTCAGGTCGAGATCGCCAAGCGCCTCTATCTGGACGGTCCTTTTGCCGATCGGCCCTTTGTTTCCGTTGCGCTCGATGAGCTCACCGAGCGCGGTTGGCGCCATGTACTCAAAAGCGTCGAATCGCCGTTGTTCCAAATGGGGCTGACCCTTTGCATTGAGGGCTGGAACGCGGTTGGCCCCCAGCGCCTCCGCGAGCTGGTCTCCACGATGACCGACACCGCGTTGGCGACGCGCTGCCATGTGGTGCTGACGGCGAATGACATGCCGGGCGGCGGCGAAAGTGATCAAGCCGCCTTTGTGACCGAGCGCTTCGCCTGTGCGGTGAGCGTCGCGCCGGCAATCGCCGAGCAGGGAGCCGCGTCGACGAAGGTCGCGCGCTATTTGGAATATCTCGCTGATGCATTTGGGACGGCAGCGCCCACGCTGTCTGCCACGGCGACGAAGACGCTCGATGCTTACCGCTGGCCGCGCAACTATCTGCAGCTCCGCGAGGTCTCGGAACGACTGTATATATTGGTGAGGGCGGGCACGGTGGACCGCGCTGTGGCGGAGGAAGTACTCGCCCAAGAGGACGTGATTAAGACCGCAACCTTTGGCGCCCCGACACTCGAAAGCGACCTGTATATCCTGCGACCGCTGGCCGATACCGAGCGAGATATCGCGCATCTGGTTGTAGACCATCTCCACGGCAACCGAACCCGTGCGGCGGAGGTGCTGGGCATAAGCCGTACAACGCTGTGGCGCTTGCTGAAGGACGATGACCGTTGAGCGAGGCGCCCGTGACCGCACGCGACGCGTGTGCTACAGTCCAAAGCGTTATTGTTTCGATTTGGTTACGGCGTGCGAGGGCATATGGCTGAGACTTCAAAACCGAGCCGCAGAAGGCGGAGTGCCGCGCCGGTCAACCGACGCACAACATCGGTGACGTGGGGCAAACACGCCTCGGGGTTTGATGGCTCGTTCAAGCGCACTAAATACGGCTATCCTTCGGCAAGCGCCCGCTTGGCAATGCAGGCAGAGTCCTCGCTGTGGGGCCGCAAACGCGTGGTGGGCTCAAAGCTCAAGCACGACGGAACGCTCGGCTACATCAGCCGCGGGGCGGCTCGCCGCAGCGGGCTCAATCCCGCCGGCTGGCATCGCTACGTGCCGATCGTGGCCGCCGTTGCAGTGATCGTCATCGCGCTCGCTGCGCTCGGATATGCCGGCGGTGGCGCCAACTTGGACGCAATGTTTAAATCGCCCGAGCTCGCGCATGCAGGCACAGAAGTTGTCGAGGGCGCACAGACCCAGACAGGCGTCGCGCCCCAGCGTGGTATCGTTGCGGCGGCCTCCACCATCGCCGATGCGCAAAAGGACGAAGACAAGCAAGGCGACGACGCCGAAACGGCCCAGGCAAATGAAACGGCAACAACTCCATCGGCGGGATAAGTTGCGAGCGGGGCAGCAAATTTGGGACGGGGCTTTTTTAGCTGCCCAAGACAGTGGCTCATTCGATGTCAGTCGCCAAAAGCGAGCGAGCCGCATTTGCGCCAAGGTGACGTGAAATGAGAGGGCGCTGACCTTCTGGTCGTGCCCTCGAAATTGAACGTCAGATTGGCGTGAATGCGGCCCGCGCAGCGTCAACGAGCCCGCCGTTCGGTAGAACGGCGGAACTAATTACTTTACGTACACCACGTTGTCGCGGCGCGGCTTTGCCTCGGGTAGCGTGTCCTCGGCGTAGCCAAGAATGCAGTTACCGACACCGCGCAGACTGCCGTCGGCGGGCAGGCCCCAGCTGGCCAGCAGCTCCAGGCCCTCGGGCGAGTCAAAGACCTCATGCGCGCGGTGAATCCAGCACGAATCGACACCCAGTGCATAGGCAGCGTTGAGCAAGTTGCCCATAGCGAGCGAGCCGTCTTCCAGATGTGTGGGCACGCTGCGGTCAACCAGCACCACCACAACGGTCTTGGCGCCATAGAAGGGGTCGCTGTTGCTGCCCATGACCTGGGCGTTGAGCTGTGAGAGACGCTCGACGGTCGCGGGGTCGGTGACGGCGACAAACGTCACCGGCTGG
>USGN01000242.1 GCA_900554255.1 uncultured Collinsella sp.
TGGAAGGTATGCCCCTTTCACTTATGGAAGCTATGTCCTACGGGACGTGTTGTGTTACGAGCGATGTGCCCGAATGTGCTGACGTTCTCGCTGACGCCGGCGCCACTTTTGGCAAAGGCGACGTATCTGATCTTGCTCTTGTCCTTGGCAGCCTTCTGGATAATCCGGAAAGGGCCAACAAGCTTGGCGAGAGTGCACTCGAGCGCGTGAGAAATGACTATGACTGGGATTCCGTTGTTGAGCGGACCCTCGAGCTTTACCAGGGAGCGGCCCGATGAAGATAATCTTGGCGAATTATCGCTACTACGTCTCGGGCGGTCCCGAGATTTATATGTTCAACGTTAAGCGCCTTCTCGAAGACGCCGGCCATACTGTTATTCCGTTTTCGGTCCGCAGTCCGCTCAATGAGGAGACGCCGTATTCTCGTTATTTTCCCCATGGAAAGAGCGAGTCGGGTGATGCCTACTTCAACAACGTAAAGAAGACTCCAAAGAACGTTGCCCGTTTGCTCTCCTGCGCTTTCTATAACCGTGAGGCATATAAGAATCTTCGACGTCTCATCCGAGACGAGAGGCCGGACGTCGTCTACGTCCTGCAGCAGATCAATGCGCTTTCTCCGAGCATCTTTAAGGCTTGTCACGATGAAGGCGTAAGAGTCGTCCACAGACTTTCTGATTTCAATATCATGTGTCCCCGCTCCGATTTCCTCTGCAACGGGGAGGTCTGTACGGCCTGCATCAACGGTGATTACTCCAAGGCAGCTGAAATGTCCTGCTGTCACGGCTCTAAGGCCACAACTGCAGTGCGTATCGCGTCAATGAAGTTCCACCGCCGCAAGCGCCTGTTTGATTATGTTGATGCATTTGTCTGTCCCTCTGCATTCACGGCGTCTCTTCTGGAAAAGTCCGGTGTGTCGGGGGAGAAAATCAATGTTGTTCCGACGTTTACTACGGCTCCCTCTCGACTTGAGGACCGCCCTACCGCGGGAAAGTACGCGCTCTATCTTGGTAGGATCAGTCCCGAAAAGGGCGTTGATCTTACCGTATGCGCCGCCATGCGCAACATCGGTGTTAGGCTCAAGATCACTGGCCGTACCGACGATGAGTACGCTGCTTCAATTAAAACGGCTGTAGATGAGGCCGGCATATCGAACCGCGTGGATTTCGTGGGTTTCGTTAAAGGTGATGAGAAGGAGCGCCTCATTGATGACGCCGTGTGCGTTCTCTGCCCTTCGACTTGGTTTGAGAACATGCCCAACACCGTGCTCGAGGCCTACTCACATGGCAAGCCGGTTGTCGTTTTCGATATCGGCTGCATGCCGGAGCTGGTTGAGAACAGGGAAACGGGATCCGTGCTTCCCCTGGGCGACGTTGATGCTCTCTCGAAAACCATCGCCTTTTATCTGGAGAATCCGGACGAAGCCAGACGTCAGGGCATGAATGGCCGCAATGCCGTGCTTACGAAATATACACCGCAGAACCATCTCGAAAAGCTTGAAGCGATTCTTGATCCTGCCTGCGCCAAGAAAGAGGACTAATCCACATGGCTGAAAAGAAACTCAACGGTACCGTTATCGTCACCTACCGCTGCAACGCGCGCTGCACCATGTGCAACCGCTACAAGGCTCCCAGCCGCCCGGAGGAGGAGCTCTCCATCGAGACCATCAAGAAGCTCCCCAAGATGTACTTCACCAACATCACCGGCGGCGAGCCCTTCATCCGCCAGGACCTCAAGGACATCGTGCGCGAGCTCTACAAGAAGTCCGACCGCATCGTGATCTCCACCAACGGCTTCTTCACC
Organism: uncultured Collinsella sp.; assembly: GCA_900554255.1. Taxonomy (GTDB): domain Bacteria; phylum Actinomycetota; class Coriobacteriia; order Coriobacteriales; family Coriobacteriaceae; genus Collinsella. The sequence goes on from USGN01000242.1 coordinate 1,801, forward strand.
GACCGCATTATCGACCTGTGCGAGGAGTTCCCCAACGTCGGCATCCGCATCTCCATCGAGGGCCTGCAGCAGACCAACGACAAGATCCGCGGCCTGGAGAACGGATACAACCGCGGCTACGCCACGCTCAAGAAGCTCGTCGAGCTCAAGCACCCCGACGTGGGTTTCGGCATGACGGTGCAGGACCTCAACGCGCCCGACCTGGTGCCCCTCTACAAGATCTCCGACGAGCTGGGCATGGAGTTCGCCACGGCGTCGCTGCACAACAGCTTCTACTTCGTCGAGGCAAAGAACATCATCCACGACCGCCCCATGGTGGCCAAGAACTTCGAGGACCTGGTCAACGAGCTGCTCAGGTCAAACAGCCCCAAGAAGTGGTTCCGCGCCTACTTCAACCACGGCCTCATCAACTACATCTACGGCCAGCCGCGCCTGCTGCCCTGCGACATGGCGTTCGACACCTTCTTCATCGACCCCTACGGCGACGTCATGCCCTGCAACGGCACCAAGGACAAGGAGGTCATGGGCAACCTCAACGAGGAGTCCTGGGACGAGCTGTGGAACTCCGAGCAGGCCGAGAAGGTCCGCGCGAAGGTCCGCCATTGCGACCGCAACTGCTGGATGATCGGCTCTGTGAGCCCGGCCATGCACAAGTATATCTGGAAGCCCGGCTGGTGGGTGCTCAAGCACAAGGTGAAGGCCCTGTTCACCAAGAAGCCCTACGACATGCACGAGCTAAAGGTGGTTCGCGACTATGAGGAAGGCCGCGTGACCAAGGAGCAACTCGATGCATGCTCGACTTGCGA
>USGN01000243.1 GCA_900554255.1 uncultured Collinsella sp.
GGAGCCGCAACCCGATATGGCCGTGGCCGTTGAGCGCGGTGTCATCACGTGGATGGGGCCGAGTGCTGTGGCGCAGGCGCCCGCGGGTGCCGAGGTTATCGACCTGGGTGGTGCGTATCTCATGCCAGGCCTCATCAATATGCACGTGCACCTGTGCGGATCGGGCAAGCCTGTCTCGGCCGGCGATGCGAGCGCGCTGATGAAGAAACTCGATAATCCCGTGGGCCGTGCCATCGTCCGCCGCATCCTCAAGGGCAGTGCCCAGCAGCAGCTGGCAAGCGGCGTGACCACGGTGCGCGGCGCGGGCGACCCGTTGTTTGCCGATCTTGCCGTGCGCGACGCTATCGACGCCGGCAAGTATCAGGGTCCGCGCCTGGTAGCGCCGGGAACGGGCGTCACGGTGCCGGGCGGCCATGGCGCGGGGCTGTTTGCCCAGGTGGCAAACAGCCCCGTCGAGGCAGTCGAGCAGGTGCGCGAGCTGTACGCGCGCGGTGCCGACGTCATCAAGCTGTTCGTGACGGGCGGCGTGTTCGACGCGACCGAGGTGGGCGAGCCGGGCGTGCTGCGCATGCCGGTCGAGGTTGCCGCTGCGGCGTGCAGGGCGGCGCACGAGGTCGGCCTTCCGGTCATGGCCCATGTCGAGAGCACCGAAGGTGTGAAGGCCGCGCTTCAGGCCGGGGTCGACACAATCGAGCACGGCGCTCCGCTGACGCCTGAGATTCTGGAGCTGTACCACGGCGCCGCGGGAACTCAGCTCGAGGGACGCGCGCCAAGCGCGACCTGCACGATCAGCCCCGCACTGCCGTTTGTGTTGCTCGATCCGGAAAAGACCCATTCGACCGATACGCAAAAGAAGAACGGCGACATCGTGTGCTCGGGCATCATCGAGAGCGCCCGTGCCGCACTGGAAGCTGGCGTTAAGGTGGGCCTTGGCACGGACTCGAGCTGCCCGTTCGTGACGCAGTACGACATGTGGCGTGAGGTGGCCTATTTTGCCAAGTATGTCGGCGTGAGCAACGCCTTCGCGCTGCACACGGCCACGCAGGTCAATGCTGAGCTACTGGGACTGGGCGGCGAGACCGGCACGATCGAGTGCGGCAAGGCTGCCGATATCTTGGTGACGCGCGAGAACCCGCTCGATGACCTGTGCGCACTGCGTGAGCCGATGCACGTGATGTGCCGTGGTGATCTGGTGCGCAAACTCAAGGTGAAGCGTATTCCCGAGGTGGACGCCGAGCTCGACACGATTATGGCCATGCCTGCCGAGGCGTTGGCCGAGGAGCTTGCCCGCGACGGCGTGGCGTAAGCGCGCGATATGGCGATGCGACAAGGGGGCAATCCTTTTGTCATAAATTAGAAAAAGCCGAGGTCCCAGTGCGAGACCTCGGCTTTTATTTGTCCCATGGTATGGCGGCTAGGAGCGCGTCTCCATCTTGGCGTGGCACTTTGGGCAGGTGACGCGGATCTTGCCCTTGCCCTTGGGGACGGACAGCATCTGGCCGCAGTTGGGGCACTTGAGGTAGGCCGTGGTCTTGCGACCCTTCCACATCTTCTTGGCCGTGCGCTTGGCACGCTCAAAGTCTTCCTTACTGGTGCCGGCCGCGCGTGAGGTGCTGGCCGCTGCAGCGCCGCCGCCCAAGCTGGCGACGAACTTGCCCAAGCCGGGAACATTGGCGGTCGTGGCGACAAAGGCCTCGTTCTCCTTGCGACGTGCATCGATATTTTTGGACAGGCCGCGCAGCACGCCAATCACGATTACGGCGATGGCAATCCAGCTGAGCCACTGGATGCGGGCTATCGATCCGATCATCGCGATGACGATACCGGCAAAACCCATCACGATGGTGAGTTCGTCAGCGCCATTGCGGCCCTTCATAAAGTCATTCATGCAAATTGCCTTTCATTCGATATTCCGCACGCCTTTATACCCGATTTAGAGCAAGGGGGACAGGTTAATCTGCACCAATGTGGTGCAAACGTACCTGTCCCCAATGCCCCAATTACTTGGAGAGTTTGTCGACGACGCGTTCGATTTCGGCGAGTTTGGCGGCTTTGAGGTCTTCGTCGCCCGATTCGATTGCCGAAGTCACGCAGCCCTCGATATGCGCCTTGAGCACGTCGGCGTTAATGCGCGCGAGGAGCGCCTGTGTGGCCATGAGCTGTGTGGAAATATCGACGCAATAGCGGTCCTCATCGACCATCCGCAAGATGCCGTCGATCTGGCCGCGTGCCGTCTTGAGCATGCGGGTCACCGATTTGTGGTCTGCCATCATGGCGGGTCCTCGTTTCTGGTCGGGGTGCGCGTGGGTCGTTACGCGGCGGTTACGGACAGGGCGTGGAACTTCTCGCCGGCGCCCTCGACGGCGGCAGCGAGCTGCTCAGCGGTCACGGTGTCGGCGCACTCCACCTGGACGGTCTGGGTCTCGTGATCGGCGTCGGCGTCGGTCACGCCGGCAACGTTGAGCAGTGCCGTCTCGACAGTAGCGTCGCAGTGGCCGCACATGAGACCGGAAGTCTTGATCGTGTAACGCATGGGTATTCCTCTCTGTTGTGTCGGCTTTCCCAGGTGCCCGACCTTGGCCTTCAAGCCGTCGCTCGCGTA
>USGN01000244.1 GCA_900554255.1 uncultured Collinsella sp.
TCAACCACACGAGCGGACGGGCGATCTTTTGGAAAAACGACAACGGTCCCACGACCTGCTTGGACACGCCCTCGGCATTGGCCAGGCCGATGCGCTTGGGGACGAGCTCGCCGATCACGATGGACACGAAGGCGACCGCGACGGTGATGATGACCGGCGCCAGGCCGCGCGCGATGGCGGAAAGCGGCGCGATGCCAAAGCCCATGAGCCACGTGGCAAGCGGGTCGGACAGGCTCGTCGAGGCGACGGCGGACGAGGCGAAGCCCACGAGCGTAATGGCAACCTGGATGGTGGCGAGCAGCTGGTCGGAGTCGGCAGCCAGCTTAATGGCACGCTCGGCGCGCTTGTCGCCTTCCTCGGCCTCGTGCTCCAACACGGCGCGCTTGGCCGTGGTGAGCGCCATCTCGGACATAGAGAAGTAGCCGTTGATGAGGGTCAAAACGAGGGTGGTGATAAGGGAGATGGTTATGTCCATCGGGAGTTTCTCGAACCTCCAAGATTCGGGACGTTAGGGTAAAACGTTGGTGGCGGATACGGCAATTGCGCCGGCGCCCAAACGAGGACGAGGACGCGGGCGCGGTCGCTAGATTACGAAGAGGATCACCGCCATGAACTGGAAGATGCTGCCGGCGAGCACCCACAAGTGGAAAACACTGTGCAGATAGCGCACGTTTTTGGCGATATAGAACGGCACGCCCGCGGTGTAGCACACGCCGCCGACGGCGAGCAGGGCAAGTGCCACGGGGTTGAGCAGCGCAACAAGTTCGGGCAGCTTAAAGACAACGAGCCAGCCCATCAGCAGGTAGACCAGGCCGCTTACCCAGTGCGGTTGACGCTCGCGTAGGAAGCACTCGAGAGCGATGCCGATAATGGCGATGGCCCATACGGCAAAGAACAGCACGGCGCCGCCGTCATTTGCAAGCGTGATGAGGCAAAACGGCGTATAGCTGCCGGCTATGAGCAGGTAGATGCAGCTGTGATCGATGATGCGAAACACGTGCTTGGCGCGCGCGGGCTGAATCGCGTGGTAGAGCGTGGAGGCTAGGTATTCGAGGATAATGCTGACGCCATAGACAATTGCCGCGGCCATGTGGGCTGGGCCTCCGCCGCGCAGGGCAGCGAATACGATCAGGAGTACCAGGCCCGCGATACCCAGCAGGCAGCCGACACCATGGGTGACGGAGTTCATGATCTCCTCGCCCACCGTGTAGTGTGGAACGGCCGCGGTCTTGGGTCGCGGCTTAGAACTGTCGCTCGAATCGGACATGCCGGTTACATCCTCCAACGTAAAGAGTTCTCAACACTATATCAAAGCGTCTAGGTACGTGCGAAATTTGCACCATACGTGACCCTTTGTTTACCCATTCTTTGCCTGTTGACGCATCAACGGCGAACGTCCATAATGCGCTTGCATTAAATGTTGATGTATTAACATCTTATAGGAGAATACCGCATGGCTCAAAACGCACGTTCCCATCGAAAGCTCAAGATAGCCGGCATCATTGCACTGGTGGTTGTCGTTGCGCTGCTCGGATTTGCCGGCAACTTTCTGTTTGACTTCGCGCTGAATCCCCGCGCGCCATACACCATGAAGATGATGCAGGATAGCAAGAACGACAAAGAAGGTGAGCAGCCGGATGCCGAGGATACCGAGGCGCGGGCATGGTTTAAAGAGAACCGCAAGAGCAGCAACCTCACCGCGGACGACGGGACCGAGCTTGCCGCCTGGTATTTTGCTGCGTCGGAGAGCACGCACGACTACGCCGTCTGCCTGCATGGATATACCAACGAGCCCATCGGTATGGCCCGATACGCCAAACGATTCCATGACCGCGGCATGAACGTACTCGCACCCGCCGCCCGTGCCCACGAGCGCTCCGGCGGCGACTATATCGGCATGGGCTGGCCCGAGCGCCTCGACATCGTCGCATGGATCAATCAAATCGTTCAGGCTGACCCCGAGGCGCGCATCCTGGTCTTTGGCGAATCCATGGGCGCGGCGACCGCCATGAACGTCGCGGGGGAACCTCTGCCCGCAAACGTGAAATGCATTATCGAGGACTGCGGTTATACGAGTGTTTGGGACGAGTTTTCTCTGCAGCTCAAGGACGTGTTCGGCCTGCCCAGCTTTCCCTTGCTCGATGTAGCAAACTTGGTGTGCAACGTGCGCGCAGGCTACGACTTTCATAAGGCGAGCAGCGTGGAACAGCTCAAGCGCGCGACGGTTCCCATGCTGTTTATCCACGGTGACCAAGACACCTTTGTGCCGTACAGTATGCTCGACCAAAACTACGACGCGTGCGCCAGCAAGGTCAAGCAAAAGCTCACCATCCATGGCGCCACCCACGCCAAGAGTGCGCAAGTTGACCCCGAGCTCTACTGGAACACAGTCGACAACTTCCTCGACGAGTATTTTTAGGTAAAAAGCAACGTCTGGGGCTTTATCTGGCCCCCTATTTTCGGAAGTATGCGGCAAAATCTGGAACTGCCGACCAGACCGCAGTTTTACCAACAATTTATCAGGGGTTTTGTTGCCAAAAAACGTCGTGTGCTCGGCGATCTCGAAATTTGCCGCATACTTCCGAAAAGCCGCC
>USGN01000245.1 GCA_900554255.1 uncultured Collinsella sp.
TTTCAATATGCAGCTGGCGGAGGGCGTCTCCTTTGAGACGCACGCGCAGACGCTGGATTATCTGCGCGGCCTCCGCTTTAAGGTCATTCCCTATAAAAAGCTGTCGGACCCCAAGAAAATTGAAGAAGAGATTCTTCGCATCAACGAGGAACGGGAAAACCTTCCCTGTGACATCGATGGCGGTGTTGTCAAACTGGATGATCTGGCCCAGCGGGAACTGCTGGGTGCCACTGCGAAATTTCCCCGGTGGGCTGTGGCCTATAAATACCCTCCGGAAGTGAAGTCCACTGTGATAGAGGACATTGTGATTCAGGTGGGCCGCACCGGCGTATTGACCCCCAAGGCTGTAGTAGCGCCCGTCCGTCTGGCCGGTACCACCGTCACCAACGCCACGCTCCATAACCAGGACTTCATTTCTCGCCTGGATGTGCGCATCGGTGATACGGTGCGCATCCGCAAGGCAGGGGAGATCATCCCGGAGATTCTGGGGGTGGACCTGAGTAAGCGCCCAGAAAACACAAAGCCCTATTTTCTGCCGGACAGATGTCCGGTTTGTGGTGCAGAGGTGGTCCGGGATGAGGACGGTGCTTTCCTGCGCTGCACCGGTGCCGAGTGCCCTGCCCAACTGAGCCGAAACATTGCCCACTTTGTCAGCCGAGACGCCATGGACATCGACGGCCTGGGCGTGGCGCTTACCTACCAGAACGGCACCTTCGTGCGCGCCGCCACACGCGGCGATGGCACCACGGGCGAGGACGTGTCGCTCAACGTGCGTACCATCAAGGATGTGCCCATGCACCTGTCCGAGCCGGCGCTCGCCCACATGGGTGCCGACCGCGAGCGCGCCATCGAGGTGCGCGGCGAGGTTTATATGCCCAAGGGCAGCTTTGTTCGTTTGAACGACGAGGCCGATGCCGAGGGCCGCGACCCCTTCGCCAACCCGCGCAACGCCGCCGCCGGCAGCCTGCGCCAAAAGGATCCCAAGGTCACGGCGCGCCGCGACCTGGCCACCTTTATCTACGCCATCGCCGATACCGACCCGCTGCACGTCCACAGCCAGCGCGAGTTCCTCGATTGGCTGCGCAGTGCCGGCTTTAGCGTCAACCCCAACGTGGCACGTTGCGCCACGCCGGCCGAGGTCCACGAGTTCTGCGCCCAGGCGCTCGAGCACCGCGGTGACCTCGATTACGACATCGACGGCGTGGTCGTAAAGGTCGATAGCTTTCAGCAGCAGCTCGACCTGGGCTTTACCGCCCGCGCGCCGCGCTGGGCCATTGCCTTTAAGTTCCCGCCCGAGGAAAAGCAGACCGTCCTGCGCGAAATTCGCATCCAGGTGGGCCGCACCGGCGTGCTCACACCGGTCGCCGAGTTCGACCCAGTGACGGTCGCTGGCTCCACCATCGCGCGTGCCACGCTGCACAACATCGACGAGATCCGCCGAAAAAACGTGCGCGAGGGCGATACCATCATCGTGCACAAGGCGGGTGACGTGATCCCGGAGGTCGTGGGCCCGGTACTCGACAAGCGCCCGGCCGATTCGGTCGACTGGCACATGCCCGAGGTCTGCCCCGTGTGCGGCAGCCCCGTGGTCCACGAGGACGGCGAGATCGCTTACCGCTGCGTGTCCATCGACTGCCCCGCGCAGCTCAAGGAGCGCCTGCTCCATTGGGTGAGTCGCGGCTGCATGGACGTCGACGGCCTGGGCGACGAGATCGTCGACAAGATGATCGCCGCCGGCCTGATCCACGATGTCGCAGACTTTTACCAGCTCACGGTCGATGACATCGCAGGCCTGGACACGGGGCGCACCTATGCCAGCTCCAACAGCAAAAAGGGCGTCAAGAAGGGCGACCCCATTCCGGTGGGTCTCAAGACGGCCGAAAAGATTATCGCCGAGCTCAACAAGTCCAAGAGCCAGCCGCTCGGTCGCGTGCTGTTTGCCCTGGGCATCCGCCACGTGGGCAAGAGCGTGGGCGAGGTTATCGCCGAGCGATTCCTGTCGATTGATAAGCTCATCTTGGCGAGCGAAGAGGATATTGCCGAGTGCGAGGGCATCGGTCCCAAGATTGCGGCGAGCGTCAAGCAGTTCCTGGCCGTGCCCGAAAACCTTGCCGTGCTGGAGCGCCTGCGCCAGGCGGGCCTGTCGCTCGAGGTCGATTTGAGCGCCGCGCACGCGCAAGCCGCAGCCGACGCTGGCGTGGCAGGCGAGCTCGCCGACGCACAGCCGCTTGCGGGTCTGACCTTCGTGCTGACCGGTACGCTCGTCAACCGCACGCGCGATGAGGCGGGCGCGGCGCTCAAGGTGCTCGGCGCCAAGGTTTCGGGCAGTGTGTCGAAGAAGACGAGCTATCTGGTCGCCGGCCCCAAGGCAGGCTCCAAGCTCACTAAGGCCGAGCAGCTCGGCGTGCCCGTGCTGGACGAGGACGCACTCGAGCAGATCCTTGCGACTGGTGAGGTGCCACAGGCTTAGGACATCGATAATCAAATTAGAAAACCTCCCGGAAAGGTTGATACTTTCCGGGAGGTTTTTATTTGGGCGTGGTGGCGGGCAGCATGATCTACGTCATGTAGGT
>USGN01000246.1 GCA_900554255.1 uncultured Collinsella sp.
CGCCATTTTTGGTGCGTTCGCGCCAATGCGTGACTGACTGGGTTGAAATTCGTGTTCTCCTGTGCCTATGAAGGATCTACTTTGTGACATATCGGCTTTTAGGTACTGGCGTTTGCCTCCTCAAGTCCGCGCTTTGTGTCCGCCGCTTCCACGACCGGAAGAAGACCGGCAGCGATATGATCTCGCCCGCAACCCGACGGCTGCGGTCGCGCTCGGTTTTCCGTTGCATACATTGGTTCGGACGAGAAACAAACGGACTTGTCCTGCCAGCATTAGACAGCGGCTGTTTCTTGGTGAGCTCCCCAGGGAATCCGTGCTGGAAACGGAGCATGGATTTTTGATTACGTCTCCTCTACTGACGGCATTCATCATGTCACGGCATCTGACGGATCTTCAGCTTCTTTTGGTATTGGCGGAGATGTGCGGCTTGTTTGCGGTGTGTGCCCTGCCGGCGTTACTTGAGACGGAGCTTTCGCGTGCAATTGATTCGGGTGCGATTTCGACAACGTTCGGTTGGGCGCGCTGCCCGTCCGAGGACGGCACCGCCTCAAATTTATGGCGTCGAGACGCTTTGGTTTTGGGCGGAGACCTTGACCGTTTTTGTTCAGATGTTTGTGGGATGCGTTACGGCAATAGATTTATGGCGGTATCGCAACTCGTTCCATTGGGTGCCGCGTCGCCTTTTGAGGTCGAGGCGTATTTGCTACTTGCACTGCCGCGATCCCTGGGAGGCGAAGGTTTTTGCGGCATAGAGCTTAATGTTGAAGTGATGCTAAACACAAGTGCTCGAGCGATTGTGGGAAAGTCCCGTGTATATATCGACCTACTTCTTTCTTCACCGGACGGTAGGCGACAGGTGGCCATTGAATGTCAGGGAAAGGCCTCGCACGGACGCGCAGGGGATGGCTTGCGTGACGCTGACCGCATGACGGCCCTTCAGGCCATGGGCTACGATGTACTTCTCCTGACACACAGACAGATATCCGATGAGGGTAGATTCCGCGCGATCGTTAAGACCGTATGCAGGATGCTCGATGCTGAATATCGCGATAAAAGCTCAGATGAGCAAAGGGCTGAGACATTACTTCGGTCTGAACTATTCGTTGACTGGACAAAATTGGGAGTAATTGACGGAAAGATGCCCGTTAGACACAAAACAGTTCGATCGTGGACGGCTGCGGTTCTAAGTGAGTAGACTTTTGGCTTGATGGCGACCAGGCCGTTTTGAAACAAGTCATTTCCCTGCGACTTTATAAAGCAATACGGATGGTCTGCTCGGCAAGTTTCGAAAAGTCTACTCACTTAGTTTTTGACGAGAGACCGATGCCGAAGATAGCTCTATTTCAGGGCGTTAACGAGTCCTCGAGACACAAAAAGGCCCGAACCAATACGGTCCGGGCCTCATCGAGCTAGAGGTTATGTCTCAAGCGGTTGGCTTAGCCAAAGTAGCGCTTGAGCAGGCCGGCGAAAGCCTTGCCGTGGCGGGCCTCGTCGCGAGCCATCTCGTGCACGGTGTCGTGGATGGCATCGAGGCCAGCGGCCTTGGCGCGCTTGGCAAGATCGGTCTTGCCGGCGGTGGCGCCGTTCTCGGCCTCAACGCGCATCTCAAGGTTCTTCTTGGTGGAGTCGGTCACGACCTCGCCCAGGAGCTCAGCGAACTTGGCGGCATGCTCCGCCTCCTCGTGGGCAGCCTTCTCCCAGTACAGGCCGATCTCGGGGTAGCCCTCGCGATGAGCGACGCGAGCCATGGCCAGGTACATACCGACCTCGGAGCACTCGCCCTCAAAGTTGGCGCGCAGGTCGGCAACGATGTCCTCGGAGACGCCCTCCATCTTGGCGACGCCCACGACGTGCTCGGCAGCCCACTCGAGCTGACCCTCCTCCTGCTTCAGGAAGCGAGAACCGGGAACGCCGCACTGGGGGCACTTGAAGTCCTCGGGCAGCTGGTCGCCGTCGAACTCTTCCACATAACCGCAAACGGGGCAAACAAACTTCATGATTCGATCCTTTCGATCGATGGCGATTGTGCGCTCGTCCGGTCCCGTAAGGGCCCTCTCCGGACGTGCGTCTTGACGGGTTCTATTATCCATAAATGCAACCAAATGTGAAGCCTATTAGGAATGATTTTTAATAAAACAATTTTGAGATATGAAGATGTTGATTGATTAACGATTGACATGTCGTCTGTGACCTCCGATGAGTAAAATCGGTCGAGCAAATGTTGACCAATCAACAAATGAGGGAGCCTCCTTTATGCATCTAGCCCGCCGCGCCTGGTGCCGAACGTATCAAACGGTTTTTCGCATCGCATTGCCGGTGCTGCCCTATACCGAGCCGCGCATTTTGGAGCATGCCGAGGATGTGCCCGCGGTGCTTCAAAAGCGCTCGATCCAGAAGGTCCTTATCGTGACGGACCCTGGTATTGCACGTTTGGGGCTCACGGCATCACTCGAGCGTGCGCTTACGGCTCAGGGGGTTGGCGTTGCGGTCTATGCCGAAACGCGTGCGAACCCCACGGTCTCGAATGTGGAGGAAGCGGCGGCGCTGTATCGCGAGAACGACTGCCGGGCCA
>USGN01000247.1 GCA_900554255.1 uncultured Collinsella sp.
TCGTGCAGGGTATCGTCCATGGTACCCATAAGAAAGATATCCTTGCCGCTGTCCATCTCTTCCTGCAAGTTCTGCGGGATCTTTGCACTTTCGGCTACATCTTTGCCGGTGTGCATCAGGATGTTGCCATCCCGGTCTGCCACAAACACAAGTGCGTCCGATGATGTATTGAACAGTTCAAAGCCGGTCTTGGCTCGCTCCACCAGCTCATTGTCCCCGCCGGGCAGGGTCACAATGTTTCCTTCCGAAGCATAGGTCTCCGCCATGGCAGTAGCACCGTCCAGCACGGCAGTCAGGGCATTTTTGCGCTCCTGGGCAAAGTACGCGCAGGAAAGCCCCGTTTGCAGCATGCACATCAACACCAGCGCCACCAGCAGCAGCGAGGCAAAGGTTGCAAACACTTCCCCGCTTACGCTGCGCAGCGGGGCTGCCCCGTTATTCTCTTCTTTTTTGGCGCGGCACATTATTCTTTAACCTCAAACTTGTAACCAACGCCCCACACGGTTTTCAGGTTCCACTGTTCCGAGGCTCCCTCCAGCTTTTCGCGCAGGCGCTTAACATGGACGTCGATGGTGCGGGAGTCGCCATAATATTCAAAGCCCCACACTTCGTCCAGCAGCTGGTCACGCGTATAGACCCGGTTGGGGTGCCCAGCCAGGCAGGCCAGCAGTTCCAACTCTTTGGGCGGCGCATCCACCACTTTACCCTTCACTTTCAGCTCATAGCGGTTCATATCCAGGTGCAGGTTGTCAAAGTCATAAACGCCTTTGTTTTCTTCGTCCTTGCTGCCGCAGCGGCGCAGAACAGCCTTGATACGGGCCGTCACTTCCTTGGTTTCAAAAGGCTTTACGATGTAATCATCCGCACCCAGTTCCAGGCCCAGAACCTTATCATAGGTTTCGCCCTTTGCCGTCAGCATAATGATGGGGACATCCGAGGTATCGCGAATGGTGCGGCAAACGCGCTCGCCGGGAATCTTAGGGAGCATGAGGTCGAGCACGACCAGGTCGAACTGATGCTTCTCGAACTCCTCGATAGCGGACTGGCCGTCGCCGACGCCCACAACCCAGTAGCCTTCGCGCTCGAGATAGGCAGCGACAGCGTCACGGATTGCCTTCTCATCCTCGACCAGCAGAATCTTTTTTGCATCTGAAGCCATAACACGGCCCCCCTGTCTCAATTAGCTAAGAACAAGCCCATTTTAACGCACCTGAGCCCGCCGGATGCCGCTATGACGCGGCAGCTCGGCGGGCGGTACTCACAATTACAACGCGTTTATTCCCCTGTTGGCGCCTTTTTAACCCCTCTAAGCTTAAAGAGAGAATAGACGTGCAGTGACCGTCTCTGGTATACCCTGGCTGTTGCGCACCGTGGCGTACGTAAGGAATGAGTCCGATTTTCCCGCCGTAGCTGGATAATCGCCATACTCCAAAGCGCGGTCGGGCGACAGCAGCGAGCCATAGGTCTTGGCAGAGGTGTCGATCAGGAAATGCGACGCCTGTACCTTAACAAGGTATTTATTCTTCTTGCCAGCCGCACATGCGAGCGGCTCGCGGGACAGGAAGAGGTACGGCCCTCCCTCATTACCGATATATGTGCCCATATTGCCCAGGCTGCCCACGCCACTATAGGCCGCCTCGATAGAAAACACGAAGGTATCGCCCATATATACGGCCTCGAAAGGCGAGACTGACGAGGGAAGGACTAGCTGGGCACGTTTGGTGTTGTTGCCGTCGGTCAGATCGATTGCCGTTATGCCGTAGTAGACGCCCTCGTCGTTGCGGACACGCGGCGAGATGGTCAAAATGCCGTCGCTCGCGCGCGGGGCCGATGCAAAGCGGCCCGTCGATTTCCAAATTACCTCGGCCTTGGATTCATCAAGCGAGCGACGATAGCAAAACGAATCACTACTCGTTTTATTGCCGCCTGCCGAAGGCATTTTATACCAGATGACTGATGCCCCGAACGCCGTAAACAGCGGCGGATCGTAGTCCTTGCCACCTCGATCGAGCTCAACCACGTCGCCAGAGAGCGAAGCGCCCGACAGATTTTGAGCGTAGAGCTTCCACGATGAATTGGCAAAGTTCATCTCAACCCACGCGAATACGCCGTCGCCGGCACGGACATCGTAGAATGCATATCCCGTGCCCTCGATAGGATCCTCGATTAATGTGGTAAGCGAGCCATCGCCCAGGTTGAGCACACCGAGCGTGTTGGCGTGCAGTGCCGATGCGGGCGCCATCATTGCCGCGGCGTAATCGCCGTCGCAGTAGTACAGCAGCGTACCCAGAGGCAGCGTCCACGACGCCGCCGGCTCAAGATCGATGTCGACTGCCTCGTACTCATCCGTAATCGAGATGATTTTGGAATCATCCTTGATAACCTGCGGCTCGCCGGCGGCATCATCGCTGGTGCCCGTTTTTTTCGAGCATCCGGCAAGCACCGTGGCAGCGCCCGCGGCAGCCCCACCGAGTACAAAGCCGCGACGCGATATTCCGTTCTTGATGTGATCGGCGATACCCATTAGGCGATCTCGGTGCGAGCGGCCTCGATAGCGCGCGTAAG
>USGN01000248.1 GCA_900554255.1 uncultured Collinsella sp.
GACTGAATTTGGGGTTGAATCGTTTAAACAGTCCCTATTTCACCGCAACTTATGGGAGGGACAGAAAAAAGGCGGGGGCTCCTGGTGGAGTCCTCGCCTTTCTGTACAGAGGGCGATGTTATTCGCGAGCTGGGGAATTAGACCAGGCGGGCGTTGATCGTCTTGGCGATCTCGGCGGCGTCGGTGGAACCCTTGACGGTGGCACGGAAGTCCTCGTCCATGAGCGCCTCGGCGACCTTGGACAGGATCTTGAGGTGCGTAGTGCCGGCCTGGGCACCGGGGATGAGCAGGGCGATAGCCACGTTGACGGGAGCGCCGTCCATGGTGTCCCAACCGGTCACGCCGGACTCGTCCTTGACGACGATGACGGCAGCCTCGGTAATGGCGTCGGACTTGGCATGCGGGATGGCGAAGCCCTCCATCATGCCCGTGGTGCCCTCGGCCTCGCGGGCCAGGAAGGCGTTCATCACGGCGTCGGCGTCGCTGGCGATACCGGCCTTGACAGCCTGGTTGGAAACGAAGCTCAGAGCCTCGTCACGAGAAGCGAAGTCCTCGGCGACAAAGACATTCTCGACCTTCACGAAGTCGGCAGCCTCGGCCTTGGGGGCCTCGACGGCAGCGGCCTTGGGGGCCTCAACCGGCTTGGTTGCAGGAGCGGGCTTCTGGTTCTTCTCGAAGTCGTACTTCTTGAAAGCCACGAACAGGATGCCACCGACCACAGCGCCGATGAGGATCGCGAGGACCCACAGCGGACCGTTCTCGACAACAGGCAGGACCAGGAAGCCGCCGTGAGGCGCCGGATCGTGAACGTTGAAGAAGATGGTCAAGATGGAAGCGAAGGAAGAACCGAGCATCATGATGGGCATGACGGGCCAGATGTTCTTGGTCATGAACGGAATGGCGCCCTCGGTGATGTGGGTGCAACCAAGGATGAGGTTGACGATACCGGCGTCATGATCCTCCTGGCTGAAGTACTTCTTGCCGACAACGACGGCGAAGGTGGTGATCAGCGGCGGAACGATGCAAGCGGCGGAGACGGCAGCCATGAAGTTGGTGCCGAAGTTGTAGGTCTCGGTGCCGACGCCAGCTTCGAGAGCGGTACCGAGCAGGAAGGTGCCAGTAGCGTAAGCAGCCTTGTTGACCGGGCCGCCCATATCAAAGGCGCACATGCAGCCGATGGCCAGGCCAAGGATCACCGGACCGGAGTTACCGAGGCTCTGCAGGAAATCCATCATGCCCTGGTTAATGGCAGCCATGGGGCCGGAAATACCGAGCATGACCAGGCCGACGATGGCGGTAGAGCACAGCGGATACAGGAAGATTGCCTTCAGGCCATTAAGGCTCGCGGGAATTTTAGAGAAAACCTTCTCGAGCAGCAGGATGACATAGCCAGCGAGGAAGCCGCCGACGATGCCGCCTAGGAAGCCAAAGCCCACACCTGCGCCACCGGCGTCGATCATGCCGGTATCGGCGTTAACAGGCAAGCCCTGGATGGCAATCATACCGGCGACGAAACCGGGGACGAGCGCCGGGCGCTTGCCGATGGACTCGGCGATGTAAGCGGAGAGCACCGGAACCATGAGGTTCATGGCGATACCGCCGATAATCTTGAGCATCGCGGCAAAGCTGTTGTAGTCGGCAGCCGTCGAATCAAAGGACGTGATGCCCCACAGGAACGAAATGGCGGTCAGAACACCACCGGCAACGACGAAGACCAGCATGTGGCTGACGCCGTTCATGAGGTGCTTGTAGATGACGTGACCGATGGACTCCTTCTCCTCGACCTCGTCCTCGACATCGGCGGCAGCGGCAACCGTGTCGTCGCCCTTGGCGGCGAGCGCGCGGTCGATCAGCTTTCCGGCGGCCTCGACGGACAGGGCCTTGGAAACACCGACGGAAACCATGGGCTTGCCGGCGAAACGCTCAGCCTGGACATCCTTATCGGCTGCGACGACGACGGCCTTGGCACCGGCGATCTCGCTCTTGGTGAGCTCGTTCTCGACACCGACCTGGCCATGAGTCTCGACCTTAATGGTCAGACCGCGCTCGGCAGCTGCCTTCTCCAGCGCCTCCTTAGCCATGAAGGTGTGCGCAATGCCGGTCGGGCAACCGGTCGCGGCGATGATGTCAAACTTAGCCATGTGTCCCTCCTTCTTGAGTACAGCGCCCGCGGGCGCTCCCCTACACGCGCTTCAATGCGCGTTTTTCCACAACTGAAAGATACCAACCTACCGTCCGCGTGAGAAGAGACAAGGTGCAATTCTCCGGTGAAAGGTTCTTTCATAACCGTAAACGGTAAGTGAAAGTTTACCATCAACACTTGAAACGGCAAGGTGTATCTTGTAATTGAAAATGCCCGTATACTATGGCATGGCGTAGTAAATTAGATTTTCATGCCAACCAGGAGCCATCCATGACCGATAGCAGCAAGAGCGCGCTCTCCCTTATTAGCACGCACAAAGGGTACAGCGATTCCGAGCAGCGCATTGTCGACTATATATTGGAGCACCAGTCCGAGGCGCCGCGCCTGACGGCCGCCCAGCTCTCACGAGCCGCTGCCACGT
>USGN01000249.1 GCA_900554255.1 uncultured Collinsella sp.
GCTGCCCGAGGGCGTTTCGCTTGGCACGGCTCGTCTGGTGTTTGCCGTTGGCTTCTTTGTCGTCGCGTTTGCGCTTACGCTGCGTCCGGGCGTCATCACGCGCGTACTCGGTCGCATTACGGGCCCCGCGCTCATTGCGCTCATCGTGCTGGTCGTGGGTGCCGCCGTGGTGTCGCCGCTGGGTCCCGCTGCCGCGCCACAGGCCCCCTACAATGCCGGCGCCGCCGTGCAGGGCTTTCTGACTGGCTATCAGACCATGGACCTGCTCGCGTCGCTCGCCTTCGGCATCATCATCGCCGAGACCATCCACGAGCTGGGTGTTACCGATGACAAGCGCGTGGCCTTCGAGATTTCGCGTTCCGGTGTGATCGCCGGCGTGCTCATGGCCATCATCTATTGCGGCTTGGCCCTTGCCGGTATGCAGCTCGGCACCGTGATGTCCGACGCCACCAACGGCGCCGCCATTCTCGCCCGCTCGGCCTCCATGCACTTTGGCCTTGCCGGCACGGTCGTGGTCTTCGCCATCTTCTTCCTCGCCTGCATGAACGTGTGCATCGGCCTCATCAGCTGCTGCTCGCGCTACTTCTGCGAGACGTATGTGGTTAAAGGGGGAGCGGAGGCTTCCGAGGAGGCCATGCGCCGTCCCTTTGCGGTTCTCGCCTTTGTGTTCGCAGCGTTTTCGTGCGTGCTCTCCAACGTGGGCCTCGACGTGATCCTTATGTTCTCGGTGCCTATGCTCAATGCCCTGTATCCCGTTGCCATTGTGCTGGTACTTATGGGCCTGATGCACGGCTTTTGCGACGCGCATTCGCAGGTTTGGGTTTGGGTCGGCGGCGTGGTCGCGGTGCAGAGCGTGATCACCTCGGTCCGCGATGCGTTCTTTGCGGGCGCGTGGCTACCGTTTGATGTTCTTCCGCTGGCGGATATCGGTGCCGCGTGGGCGCCGGTTGCCGTGGCGGCGTTTGTGATCGGTCTGCTCCACAGCAAGTTTGTCGCACATTCGAGGAGCTAGGGTTTCTGCGCTTGCACAGGCGGGGAGTCTCCCCTATAATTTCCTTCGCTTTGGGACACGCAAGGTTTAGACCTTAGCTGCTCAACACCTTCGGGACGTGGCGCAGTTTGGTAGCGCGCCTGCTTTGGGAGCAGGATGTCGCAGGTTCAAATCCTGTCGTCCCGACCATATCTTGCGGGCGTAGTTCAATGGCAGAACCCCAGCCTTCCAAGCTGATGACGCGGGTTCGATTCCCGTCGCCCGCTCCATAGGATATCTTTAACGGCTTTGGCTCCTTTTGGTGCCAGAGCCGTTTTCATATACATGCCGGGGACCTCCATCCCCTCCTAAGTTGCGGTGAAATAGTCCCCGATTAACCTGCCAAAAAGGGACAGGTTTATTTTGGCAGGTTTTATCTGGGGAAACGCAAACAGGGCCGCGACACCTATATGGCGTCACGGCCCTTTTCCTTGGAGAAGGATCAATTGATTGAACGGGATGACTGTTCTAGTCTTCGAGTCCGCTATTGATGAGCTCCGCAATCTCAACGGGATCGGTGCTCGCACGCACTTTGTCACGGAAACCTGCGTCCATCAGCATCACGGCAGCTTTGGAGAGCAGGCGCAGATGCGTGGTTCCAGCCTCGCCGGCGGGCACGTACAGCGCGAGCGCAACATCGACGGGCACCCCATCGAAGCTCGGCCATTCAACGGGCTCGGCTAGTTTAAGCACGGCAACGCCCGGCGTATGGATCGCGTCGCTTTTGGCATGCGGAACGGCAAAACCGGCGACAAGGCCGGTCTCGGCCTCGTTCTCGCGAGCAATAAAGGCAGCTTCTACGGCAGATGCGTCATCGGCAAAGCCGAGCTCGATTGCCTGCTCGGACAAATAATGCAGGGCGTCCTCGCGCGAGGCGGCGGTATACCCGATCGTCACTTGGTTGGCAGATACAAATCCCATGGAAACCTTCCTTACAACACAGACCTGACCGCAGCTTCGATGCCGTCGGCGTCCAAACCGTACTTGTGCAGCAAATCGACCGCAGGGCCGGACTCACCATACACATCGCGCACGCCGACGCGTCGCATCGGCACCGGACGCTGCTCCGCGAGCACCGAGGCCACGGCCTCGCCAAGACCACCGATAATCGAATGCTCCTCGGCGGTGACCACGCGACCAGTCTTCTTGGCGCTGGCAACCACCAGGCGCTCATCGAGCGGCTTGATCGTGTGCATGTTGATGACCTCGGCATCGATGCCATCGGCAGCGAGCGCCTCGGCAGCCTCAAGCGCCTCGGCGACCATGAGGCCGCATGCGACGATAGTCACATCGGACCCCTCGCGCACGACTACGCCGCGACCAATCTTGAACTCATAGTCCTCGTGGTCGTTGATGACCGGTGTTGCCAGGCGGCCGAAGCGCATATAGACTGGCCCCTCAAACTCATAGGCAGCGCGCACGCAAGCGCGAGCCTCGATGTCATCGGCGGGAACGATTACCGTCATACCCGGGATCGTGCGCATCAGGGCGATATCTTCGTTACACTGATGTGTGGCACCGT
>USGN01000250.1 GCA_900554255.1 uncultured Collinsella sp.
GCATGCTTCTGCCCTTCGGCCTGCATCATTTCATCTACCTGCCGTTTTTCTTCACTTCTCTGGGCGGTAGCATCCAGGTTGACGGCCAGACCGTCGAGGGTGCTGTCAACATCTACAACGCCATGCTCAACACGCCCGGCATGATGTACGACATCGACATCTCAAAATACGTCATGAACGGCAAGGTGCTGTTCGCCATGTGCGGCCTGCCCGCGGCGGCGCTCGCCATCTACCACTGTGCCCGTCCCGAGAATAAAAAGAAGGTCGGCTCCCTCATGATCGCCGCCGTCATTCCGGCCGCCATCATGGGCATAACCGAACCGCTCGAGTACTCCTTCCTCTTTGTAGCGCCCGTACTCTATGTGGTCCACGCCCTGCTGTGCGGCATCGCGTATGTACTCACCTACCTGGTACAGTTCAATGTGCCCGGGCCTTCCGCCTTCGGCGGACCGCTCCTCTCGTGGATCTTCAACGGCATCATGAACGCCGACAAAGGCTCCAACTGGTTCTGGCTTATTCCGCTCGGCATCGCTTACTTCGGGATCTATTACGTGCTGTTCCGCACCTTTATCAAGAAATTTGACCTCAAAACCCCGGGCCGCGAGGATGATGACACGCAAGCAGCGGATGACACGTCGGCCATCGACTCCAAGGCACCTGTCCAGGTAAGCGACCTCATCCCGCAGATCGTGGATGCCGTGGGCGGCGCCGATAACATCTCGGGCGTCAACGCCTGCTTCACCCGCCTGAGGCTCAGCCTCAAAGACACCGCCCTAGTCAAGGACGATAGCGTCTTCACCAAAAACCTCGGCGCCAGTGCCATCGTGCACGTTGGCGGCGGCGTTCAGATCGTTTACGGCAATAAGGCTTCTGTCTACAAAGTCGAAATGAGAGAATACTTGGGCATGGAATAAATCCGTCCCATAGCTTCACCACAATGCTCCGGAGATGGCATATCCGCTCCGGGGCATTATTGTTTGGGGTGATTTGAATGTCGATGTACGAGGTCTATTCGAACCTCAGGTCTTGTATCGAAGACGTCGAGAAGGGCGGCAGCCTTGACGCCCACATCGCACTCTACGCCCTTTCCCATCACGACGAGGTCCCAGAGCTCTCAATAGAAGAACTTGCCCGCGCATGCAATACATCGCCCGCGACCATCTCGCGCTTCTGCAGGCGCGTAAACGGCTCGAGCTTTCGATCGTTCAAAGAGCAAGTTGACGACTTCAACGCTTGGCTCCAGCGTGAGACAACCGAGACAAGGGCTCATAAGCAAATCGATATACCCTGGTATTTCGATATCGTAGAGACCTCTTTGCTTGAAACAAAACGCCTGCTCACTGAGGATCGACTCGAGCGGGCCGTTGACTGGCTTCTCGATGCGCAAAATGTCTACGTATACGGAAGCTCATTCTCCAATCTCGTCGCCCGCTCACTCTGCGAAAAGCTGAGCCGCGTAAACCGACTGTGCTTCTCATTTGGCTCCGTCAAGGGACAGGAGACGTCGCTCTGTCTGCTCCAACCCGACGATCTAACCGTCTTTGTATCGTTCTCAGGGAAGACGAGCCATATCTTCAATCTTTACGTTGAGGCCAAGCGGCGAGGTTGCCGCGTTATTTGGATATCGAGCAACATGGCATTCGATAACAACGGGGCACGTGAGCTCTTGCTACCCGTAAGCGCGGAGTCACTCAGCGAGTACTCGACCGCCCTGGTAGAGGGCATGAGCCTACAAAGCGCGGTTAACGCTCTGTATATCAGCTGTGCAAATCGACTTCGGGCGCAGCGCTAGCCGCAAACACGCTAGGACCGAAAAGAACGCACCTCACCATCGCAAGGCTTCCGAATACACGATAGGCAGCGCCAAAAGAGAGCAGCAAGCGCATCATGTACTTGCCCATTCGCCCCAAAACAGCACAGGTCGGCGCCCGATTGAAGAATCGGACGCCGACCTGTATTAATCTTGATCGTGTGTTTGGGGCGTTTATTCCATACCCAGCAGCTCGCGCATCTGAGTTGCGTAGTTAGAAGCCATATTACCGTAGACAATCTGCACGCCACCGTTAACATGCACGATGCCGCGCGCTTCGAGCTTTTCGGTAAACTCGGCGTCATCAACCACCTTGTCACAGTCATTGAGCTGGATGCGCAGACGGGTGAAGCAGGCCTCGACAGACTTAATATTGTTGTCGCCGCCCACCGCCTCAACGATGGCGGGAATGAGGTCGCTGATCACGGTCTTGGGAGCCTTTTCGGCCTCATCGTCAGACTCTTCCTCGCGGCCAGGGGTCTTAAGGCCCTTCTTAAGAATGATGAACTTGAAGACGAAGTAGTACACCACGAAGTAGATGGGGCCGAGGAACAGGATAACCTGCCAGTTGGAACCCTTTGCGGCGCCCATGATGCCATTAAAGATCAACGACAGGAGCGGGCCGCCGAAGGACGCGGAACCGGCCACGTTGAACTGCAGGATATAGGTCAGCGCATAAGCAAGACCAGCCATGAGAGCGTGGAACACGTAGAGGATGGGTGCGA